>JBGSTN010000945.1:0-1765 GCA_041736455.1 Burkholderiaceae bacterium
CCAGCCGATCAGAGGATTCAGGTCGTTGGCGATCAGCAGGGCGGCGAGCATGCCGCCGATGGCCTGTCCCACGTAAAGGGCGGACGAGTTGAGTGCGGCCGTGGCCGGCGCCAGAACCGGTGCGGTCGTGATGAGCCTGCCCTGCTGTACCGACATGGCCGCGAATCCGCCCAGCCCCCAGAACACGATGCCGGCGATTGCAAGGAACGGCTGCGCGAACGCATTCGCCCAGCAGATCAGGCCGACGGCAATGCTCGACAGCGCGAGCTGCAGGATCCGGGTGGGATCGACCCGCGACGCCAGGCGTGCGGCGAGCAGATTGCCCAGTACGCCGCAGACCCCATAGAGCGACAGCAGCGCGGCGACCAGGCCGTCGCCTGCGTCCAGCATCCTTTTAAGTTCCGGGGCAAGATAGGTCACGACGACGAACTGTGCCGTCATCATGATCACCGTGACGGCGAGAATTCGCCGCAGCGGCGATGAGCGGCCGACGGACCGCCAGGTCTGCAGTGACACCGACGGAGCGAACAGACGGCGCGGCAGCACCCACAGCAACGCGATGCCCTGCAAGGCCGCCAGCGCGGCAATCGATGCGTAGGCTGCCTGCCATTCATACCACGCACCGACCATGCTCGCCAGTGGCATGCCGAATGCGGCCGCCAGCGACCACCCCATGAACACGAACGCGACACCGGCGGCGCGTTGTCCGGCCGGAACGATCAGTCCGACGACCGCGGCGGTCTGCGGCGTATAGACGGCCGCAGCCAGCACGGTCACGAGCCGGATGCCAAGAAGCACTGCAAAATCGGTGGCGAAGATCGAGATCCCGTATCCGACCACATAGAGTCCGAACGACCCGGCCAGCAACAGGCGCCGGTCCAGCGCGCCGAGCAGCCATGCCAGCAACGGTGCACCCAGTCCCAGCACGATCGCACCGGACCACATCAACGCGCCCGATTGCGCGATCGAAACGTCGAAAGCGTCGGCCAGTCGGTCCAGCAGGCCGGCCGGTGCGAGCACGCCGGTTCCGACCGTCCAGTTGCCCAGCATCAGCAACCACAGGGTCGCGCGGGGCGCGGCAGTCGGTGAACTGCTGATGATCAGCTCACGATGTAGGTGGCGGCGCCCGTCGCGATGAGCTTGTCGACCTCGTTGGTCAGTTGCATCTGCGTGCTTGCGATGCGGCGGCCCAGCCGGACCATCCGCGCAGTGGCGACGAATCGCTGGCCGATGCCCTGGCGGAGATAGTCGATGCGCAGGTCGACCGTACCCAGTTTGGCGAAACGTTCCATCGTGGCTGCGGCCGTCTCGTCGGAGTAGTACTCCGCCATTGCCCACATGGATGCCAATCCACCGGTCGCATCGAGCACCGAAGAGATCACGCCGCCATGCAGCCTGCCGTAGAGGTAATGACCGACCAGTTCCGGACGCATCGCGAAGGCGATCTTCACCTCGTCGGCGGTCAGTTCCTCGACATGGAATCCGAGGAATTCGTTGAACGTGATCTTGTGCTCGAAGAGATCGCGCACCGCGTGGACCAGCTTGTGATACTCGTCGGGCGCCCTGGGCGCGGCGCGTCGTGCAACAGGGGCTGCGTTCACTTCGCCGGCAGCATCGTCATTGGCCATCGCCGTCATCGTCAACGGCCCTTGAAGGTCGGCGCACGCTTGGCGAGGAAGGCGCTCACGCCTTCACGGAAGTCGTCGGTCGATCCGGCGCGGGCCTGCAACGTCGCCTCGACCTCGAGCTGGGCGGCCAGATCGTT
>JBGSTN010000977.1:0-2422 GCA_041736455.1 Burkholderiaceae bacterium
TCGGCGCCGACCGTGCGTCCGTCCGCGACCGCCGTCCCGGCCGTGCATTGCATCGGTCTGAACAAGCGTTATCGCGGCAGACCGGTGCTGGCCGACATCGGCTTCGATTTGCCGCAAGGCAACAGTCTTGCTGTCGTCGGCCTCAACGGCGCCGGCAAGACGACACTGTTGCGCGCCCTGCTCGATTTCATCCGACCCGACACGGGCCGGATCGAGCTGTTCGGCCTGCCATCCACACGGGCGGAGTCGAGGCGGCAGATCGCCTTCCTGCCCGAGCGTTTCGTGCCCAGTCCCGATCTGTCGGGATGGCAATCGCTGCAGATGGTGCTGGGCCTGCGGCAGATCCGTGCCGACCGAGCGCGCTGCAGCGACGACCTGGCCCGCCTGGGCTTCGACCTCACGATGCTCGACGCACCAACCCGAACCTATTCGAAGGGCATGCTGCAGAAGATCGGACTTACCGGCGCCCTGCAGGCCGATTGCGCACTGACCGTGCTCGACGAGCCGATGAGCGGACTCGATCCGATCACGCGGCGCACGCTGGCCCGGGTGCTGAACGACGTACGCGGTCTTGGCGGCGGCCTGTTGTTCACCGCACACACCCTGCACGACCTCGACACGCTGTGCGACCTCATCGCGATCGTGCATGGTGGACGACTCGCGTTCTTCGGTTCGCCCGAGGCCATGCGCAGCCGATTCGACGATCGAGACCTGGAACAGGCGTTCCTGAACTGCATCGAACGCGAGCAGGACGGCGAACCGGCCCGCTCACGGCCTTCAGAGGTCCCGGCATGAGCAACGTCCAGACATTCAGCGAACCCCTCTATCTGCAACACTTCGGCCTGCAGACTTCGCCATTCCGCCTGACCCCGGCGATCGACTGTTTCTTCGATGGAGGAGAGCGCGGCGAGTTGCTGAATGCCGTGGCCTATGCGTTGTTGCACGGCGACGGCATCGTCGCGATCACCGGCGAAGTCGGCACCGGCAAGACGACGCTGTCACGAGTGCTGATGAAGCGCGGCGCCCGATGCCTGAAGTTCATCTACATCGCCAATCCGTCGATCGATCGCCAGGAACTTCATCTCGCCGTCGCCCAGGAATTGGGATTGCGCGACGCCGTGCCCGGTCCGGGACTGCTGCGCGCCGTGCAGCATCGCCTGATCGGCTTGCATGCGCGCGGACGACAGGCCGTGCTGCTGGTCGACGAAGCCCACGAGATGCCGCGCGAAACGCTGCAGGAACTGCGACTGCTGTCGAATCTCGAAACCAGCGTGCAGAAACTGCTGCAGGTCGTGCTGGTCGGTCAACCGGAACTCGACACCGTGCTGCTTCAGCCTGCGCTGCGTCCTCTTCGCGAGCGAATCGCGCATCGCTTCGTGATGCCGGTACTCGATGACAGGCTCGCGCGGCAATACCTGGCTTTCCGGCTGCGTCGCGCCGGCGGCTCGCCGTTGCTCTTCACGCCGGCTGCGATCACGCTGATGACCGAACGCACGGGCGGCCTTGCCCGACGCATGAACATTCTGGCCGACAAGTGCCTGCTCGCGGCATTCGCCGAACCGGCCGATCAGGTCGACGTGCGACATGTCCATGCGGCGTTGGCCGACGTCGCATTCCCGTACGACGGTCTGCCGGCGCATCGATCGCTGCGTGCCGCAGCGCAGGCCTGGCTGGTCCGACGACTGCCGGCCAGCAAGACCAGACATTGATCGTCTCGCCACGCCAGCGCGCAACGCGCAACGCGATCCGTGCATGCTATTCTCGAACGGTCAATGAAACCTCCTGTTCAGGCCGGGCATGTCAAAACGTCTCACTCTGCGACGGGCGTTGTCTGACGCATCTCGATTGAACGTCCTGTTCTTTCTCATCCCGGTCTCCAACCTGCTGCTTGCTTCGTTGGTCGTCACGGCCGCGATGTCGTTCGGTGCGGTGACGCCGGCGCATGCGGCCGAGGCACTGACTGCCGAAGAAACCGATCCTGCCACCGAGCTCGGCAATACCGATCAGGCCTTTCGTGCCGCATTCGCGGCAGCGCAACGCAACGATGCGTTCGAGTTCTCGGCGCTTGCGGCGCAGGTCCCGCGCGACTATCCCCTGTTCGACTATCTGGAGTACTGGCGTCTGCGCCAGCGCAGCTACGCCGCCGAGATTCTCGAGTCGCCCGACGAATCGATCGATCGGCAGGTCCGCGTATTCATCGCGGCACATGCGGACACGCTGACCGGCGATCTCATGCGCCGGCAGTGGCTGCTCGAACTCGGTCGGCGCGGCGCGTGGGAGGAATTCGAGACGCATTATCCCGACTGGATCCGGCGCAACGACACGCGCGTCTTCTGCCGGGCAGGGCTGGCGCACCTGGCAATGGGCCGGCCGGTCGGCGAAGAAGCGATCAGTGCCTACGAACGCGACCGCGATCTCGGCG
>JBGSTN010001067.1:0-2707 GCA_041736455.1 Burkholderiaceae bacterium
CCGGCGCCCATCGCAAGCGGGCACCGGGCGATTTGCCGCGGTGACGAACTACGCGGCCGCGGTCGCAGGCGCCGAAACGTCCACGCCACCGAGAATCCGATAGAGGATCGCGCCCACCACGGCACCAACGATCGGGGCAACCCAGAACAACCAGAGCTGATCGATCGCCCATCCGCCTTGATAGATGGCCACGGCCGTACCGCGCGCCGGGTTCACCGACGTATTGGTCACGGGAATGCTGATCAGATGGATCAGCGTCAGGCAAAGGCCGATCGCGATCGGCGCGAAGCCCGCCGGCGCCCGCTTGTCCGTGGAGCCGAGGATGACGATCAGGAACATCGCCGTCATCACCACTTCGGTGATCAGGGCGGACATCATCGAATACTTGCCGGGGGAGTTCTCACCATAGCCGTTCGACGCGAAGCCGCCCAGCGTGGTGAAGTCCGCCTTGCCCGTATAGATCAGGAACAGGACGCCGCCGGCGGCAAGCCCACCGAGTACCTGCGCCGCGATGTAGGGAACCAGATCGACCGCCTTGAAGCGGCCACCGGCCCACAATCCGATCGACACCGCGGGATTGAGATGACATCCCGAGATATGGCCGATGGCGAAAGCCATGGTCAGCACCGTCAGACCGAAGGCGAGCGACACCCCGGCCAGACCGATACCCACTTCGGGAAAAGCGGCGGCCAGCACGGCACTGCCGCAGCCCCCGAGGACAAGCCAGAACGTGCCGAAGAATTCGGCCATGTATTTGCGCATTGGATCTGCCTCCTGCAACAACCATTGATGGAAACGAGCGTCGAGCACTCGTGAATCTTCTTTTTCGGATCTCGGCCAACCCGCGTTCGACTGGTGAATCAAGCCGCAATTCGTCGACGACAGGCAGGACCTGCGCGACTTTAAACGTTTTCTACCGCTACTTCGGCCGCCCGGTGCGCCGCGACACACTGCGTTAAACTTTTGGCTTGGTCCCGGCGGTCACGGTTCGGTTGTCATCCGCGCCACGCGCGCGCCGGCCAGCCTCATACCGGAGACAAACATGGATCTCGCCCTTTCCCCTGAAGAAACGGCATTCCGCACCGAAGTGCGCGACTGGCTGAAAGCCAACCTCCCCGACGACCTGCGCCAGAAGGTGCTCAACTACGATGAGTTGTCGAAGGAGGAACTGGTCCGCTGGCACCGGATATTGGCGAACAAAGGTTGGCTCGCCCCGCACTGGCCGCAGGAGTGGGGCGGCACCGACTGGAACGAGGCGCAGCGCTACATCTTCGAGGAAGAGTGTTCGCTCGCAGGTGCGCCCGGCATCGCCCCGTTCGGTCCGGTGATGTGCGGATCGGTGCTGCTCAGGTTCGGCACCGACGCGCAGAAGAAGCGATTCCTCCCGCGCATCTACAACTGCGACGACTTCTGGGTACAAGGTTATTCCGAGCCGGGCTCCGGTTCGGATCTGGCTTCCGTGAAGATGCGTGCCGATCGCGTCGGCGACCACTACGTCCTCAACGGCCAGAAGATCTGGACCACGATGGGCCACTACGGCGACTGGATCTTCTGCCTCGTACGAACCGATTTCGAAGCGGCGAAGCGGCAGGAAGGCATCAGCTTCGTGCTGGTCGACATGAAGACGCCCGGCGTCACCGTCCGTCCGCTGATCCTTCTCGACGAGGGCCATGAAGTCAACGAAGTGTTCTTCGAAGACGTGAAGGTGCCGCTCGAGAACCTCGTTCACGAAGAGAACAAGGGCTGGACGGTGGCGAAGTATCTGCTGGGCTTCGAGCGGCTCAACACAGGCCGCATCGGCGGCTCCAAGCGCGAGTTGATGCGTCTGAAGGAATACGCGGCGACCAAGTTGAAGGACGGCCGCCCGCTGCTCGAAGACATGCGGTTCCGCGATCGGCTCACCCGTGTCGAGGTCGAACTGATGGCACTCGAGGTCACGAATCTGCGCTTCCTCGATGAAATGCGGCGCACCGGCCAGCCGCCCGGGCCCGAAGTGTCGATGCTGAAGATCCGCGGCACCGAGATCCAGCAGACCCTGACCGAACTGTTGATGATGGCTGCCGGCAACAAGGCGCGCTCGTTCAGGCCGATCGCCTACGACGACTTCGACGCGTTCACCGCCCGCACGGCGGCCCGCTACTTCAACTTCCGCAAGACCAGCATCTATGCCGGGTCCAACGAGATCCAGCGCAACATCATCGCCAAGGCGGCGCTCGGTCTCTGACCGGCCGATCACGGAGAACGACCCATGAACTTTCAATTCGATGAAGCGCCGCAACTGCTGGCCGATAGCCTGGGCAAGCTCGTCGACCACGACTACGGATTCGAGGCACGCAAGGCGATCCTCGCATCGGCCGAAGGGCGCTCGAGTGCAACCTGGCGTGCAATGGCCGAGATGGGCATCCTGTCGCTCAACCTGTCCGAGGAGGCCGGCGGCTTCGCGATGGGCGTGCTCGACTGCGTGCCCGTGATGGAGAAGATCGGCCGCGGCCTGCTGGTCGAACCCGTGGTGGACAACATGCTTTGCGCACGCGTGCTGGACCGATGCGGTGGGCAATCGCAGCGCGAGCTGCTCGGTCAACTGACGGTCGGCGACGCGCTGATATCGCTTGCCCATCTCGAGCCGGACATGGGTGACGACTCGCGTCGAGTCGCTCTGCGCGCCAGGCGCGCCGGTGACCAATGGCAGCTCGATGGCCGCAAGGAG
>JBGSTN010001071.1:0-2415 GCA_041736455.1 Burkholderiaceae bacterium
CGTCGTCAACAAGATCGATCACGCGGGCGCCGACTGCGCGGCGCTTCTCGAGCGATTGCGCGAGGCCTTTGGCGCCGAAGTGCTGCCGCTCAATCTTCCGGCAGAGGGCGGCACGCGTGTCGTCGACTGCTTCGGCCGAACCACCGGCGAATCCGATCTCGGCCCGGTGGCGACCTGGCACCAGCGCATCATCGATCAGGTCGTCGAGGTCGACGACACGGTGATGGATCACTACCTCGACGCCGGCGAAGACGGGCTCGCCGCGAGCGAGTTGCACGACGCATTCGAGAAGTGCCTTCGCGAAGGCCACCTGATCCCCGTGTGTTTCGTTTCAGCCCGCACCGGCGCTGGCATCGGCGAACTGCTCGACATCGCCGAGCGCCTGTTCCCACATCCCGGTGAAACCAACCCGCCACCGTTCGTCAAGGGCCGCGGCGATGCCGCGCAGCCGGTCGTCGCGCGACCCGATCCCGATGCGCACGTGATCGCCGACGTCTTCAAGATCGTCAATGATCCGTTCGTCGGCAAGCTCGGCGTCTTCCGCGTCTACCAGGGAACCGTGAGGCGCGACACGCAGCTCTTCGTCGACGACGGCAAGCGGCCTTTCAAGGTCTCGCACCTGTACAAGCTCAAGGGCAAGGATCGCATCGAGATCGACCAGGCGGTGCCTGGCGACATCGCAGCCGTCGCCAAGGTCGAGGAGCTTCACTTCGACGCGGTGCTGCACGACAGTCTCGATGAGGTCGAGATCCGGCTCGCCCCGCTCGACTTCCCGCGGCCGATGTTCGCACTGGCGATCGAGGCGGCGAGCAAGGCGCAGGACCAGAAGCTCGCGACATCGCTGAAGAAGCTCGCCGAGGAGGATCCGTGCTTCCAGATCGAGCACAACGCGGAGACCAACGACACGGTGATCAACGGACTCTCGAATCTGCACCTGGGGGTGATGCTGCAACGGCTCGAGCAGAAGTACGGGGTCTCGGTCACGACACGGCCGCCACGCATCGCCTATCGCGAGACCATCAGCGCACCGGCCGAGGGTCGCAATCGGCACAAGAAGCAGTCTGGTGGCGCAGGTCAGTTCGGCGAGGTGGTCCTGCGCATCGAGCCGCTGCCGCGCGGCACCGGCTTCGAGTTCATCGACGAGGTCAAGGGCGGCGTGATTCCGGGCCAATTCATGCCTGCCGTCGAAAAGGGAATCCGTCAGGTGCTCCAGTCCGGCGCAATCGCAGGTTATCCGATGCAGGATCTTCGGGTCGTCGTCCATGACGGCAAGCACCATCCGGTAGACAGCAAGGAGGTCGCCTTTTCGGCGGCCGGGCGCAAGGCGTTCCTCGACGCCGTCGCGAAAGCCGGCGCACAGGTTCTCGAACCGATCGTCGAACTGGAAGTCCATGCGCCCGAGCCGGCAATGGGGGAGATCAGCGGCCGGCTCGCCGCGAAACGCGCGCGAATCCACGGCACCGATTCCCGCGGCAACGGCGAGATCGTCGTGATGGCGCAGGTGCCGTTGTCAGAGCTCGAAGACTATGGCGCGGAGCTCAAGTCGGCGACCGCCGGCCGCGGACGCTACTCGATCGAGTTCAGCCACTATGAGCCGGCGCCCGAGTCGGTGCAGCACCAGCTCATCGCTGCGTGGCGGCCGAAAGCCGAGGAATAGCATTCGGGAGGGTGCTCGTTCAGATCGGATAGTGAAGAACCCACTGCTCGACGCCCGCCGCGGTTCCGCTCGAGGCGAGATACGTTGCATCCGTACGGTTCGTCGGGTAGTGGATGTCGGATGGCTGATCCGATGCATTGATCGAATCGCTCGAGGAAGCGGTGTCCACCGTGGAATCGTCGAACAACGACGAGTGGTCGTTCAGCAGGTCGGCACTGTCCAACATCAGGGTGGTCTGTCCGTCGGCCTCGAGATCGGAACCGTCACCGGTAGCGCCGCGGTAGGTGTAGACCTGCGTGACCGGCTCGCCGCGCGCACCAGCGCTGTTGATCGGCGTAGCGACAATCGTCAAGTTGCCTGCCGACAAACCTGTGAAGGTACTTTCAAGAATCTGGAACGCGAATGTACCGTCCGCGGCCACCGGGAATTCTTCTGTGAAGGTCGTGGTCGAGCCGGGCATCGTGAGCACGACCTCGACCTTGCTGGCATTCGTCACTGTGCCCATGAAATCGAATCCGCCCATGCTTTCGGTGGCCGTGATCGAGGTGTCGCCGCCTTCGGGAGTGATGCCGGTGACGCGGGGCGCCGTACTCGCCTCCTCTTCCCCGCCAGCGCCGGCAGCCGCAAGTCCCAGTGTCGCCAGGCCACCGGCCGTGATTCCGATGATCGCACCGGTCGACAGGCCACCGCGTGCTACTGGCGGTGCCTCTGCGTCGGCTGCAGGCGCCGCGGCAACCGTATCGGCAGCACCCGCACGG
>JBGSTN010000637.1:0-2301 GCA_041736455.1 Burkholderiaceae bacterium
GTCGTGCGCCCCGGGCGCGGGATCGAGATAGAGCCATCGCCATACGCGCAGCGCGATCTGCAGGCCATAGGGAAAGCGCAGATCGTGGGAACGACTTGGTTGTGCGACGGCCGGCAGCGAACGCAGGTGGGTGTAGAGGGCGTCGCTGTCGGCACGCGTCAGGTTGGCGAAGAACTGGTACGGGAACACCGGACTGAGCAGGCGTCCGTCCGGCCTGATGCCCTCGGTCATCGCCCGCCAGAAATCATCCGCGCTCCAGGCGCCGATGCCGAATTCCCGATCGGGAGTCAGATTCGAGCCGTAGACGCGCCCGAACGGCGTGTCGATTCCGACGCCACCCGCATAGGGCTGTCCGCCGCGCACGGTATGGCAACCGGCACAGTTGCCGATGCGGGCCAGATAGGCGCCGGCGTCCGCGGTGGCTGGTTCAGGCGCGGAAGCCGGCCGGGGATCCAGGCTTCCGCAGTCGATCGGGGGATCCTTCTGCGGAAACGCCAACGCCGGTTTGCCGCGATCCGGTACGGGAAGATTCGCCAGGAACGTCGTTATCTTCGACAGGTCGTCATCGGCGAGGCGGTCGACGATCCGACTCATGCAGTCCGGCTCGTCGCCGTGCCGGGTACCACTTCGCCAGGCGCCCAGCTGCGCATTGAGGTAGTCGCGCGGCAAACCCAGCAGACCAGGCACGGCGGGAGCGACGCCGGTGAGCTGAGCTCCGTGACAGCTGCGACACGACGGAAACTGTTTCGAAGCATCGCCATCCGTGATCAACTCGAGTGCCCGCTTCGCGTCGGCATCGCTTTGTGAGTGCGGTACCGGCGCGGCATAGGGAAGATCCTGCTCGGCGAAGTAGTGAGCGAATGCGGCCAGGTAGGTTTCAGGCAGGTCGTGCACGAGGACACCCATCGCCTTGAAATGCCGCCGTCCCGATTGAAAGTGTCGCAGCTGGTTGAACAGATAGCCCGCTGGCTTGCCCGCGATGCGCGGGAAGAAACCATCGGGTGTCGCCACACCCGATTGACCGTGACAACCCGTGCAGGCGAGGGCGCGATCCTTCATGTCAGGAACATCGTCACTCGCCTGCGCAGACCGACCGGAGAAAGGCGAGGCGAGCAGCGACCAGGCCAGCGCAGCGCATGCAAAAAGCCGTGCGCAGGACGACCGTCGCTTGCCTGCCCAGGCGCGCGTTCGGAGCCCGGATCGCGATGCTTCGAACCCGTTATCGTGCAGGCTTATTCGCACGGCCTTTACGCCTTTGATCGCTTTCAGGCTCGCTCGAGGGCAACCGCACCGTCTCGCGCGGCACGCGCAACTTCTCACGAGGCGCCTGCAAAGTCTCGGAGGGCACTTGCGACTTCTCAGCCGGGAGCCGCAGCTTTTCGGACGGAAACCGCAGTTTCTCGGTCGGTGCCTGCAAAGTCTCTCGCGGCACGCGCAACGCCTCGCACGACGCCTGCGACGTCTGGCGCGGTGCCCATGCTTCCACAAGCATTGGGGTATCGGCACCAGGACGCGGCGCCGTTGCCAGCGGATCGTCGCCGCACGCAAGGCATGCCCCCATCAGTAGCGCGAGCGCTGTCGAAGACCGGTGCAGGCACCCCATCGCCATGACGATCTCGATCTTCCGCAACCAGCTTACCGTCGAAACCATTGCATCGTGCATTCGACCTGTCATCGATCGTATCCGGGCGCCTCGTTTCGGCCGAACGACACCTTCGGTCGAACAATCGACCGGGTTCGGCTGGCACGATACATTCGAATTCCTCCGGAGAATGGCCTCGACCTCTATCGTGTGCACACCGGTCGATGGTGTTCACACCGGTCGATGCGGCAGGTGATACTCGGGCAGGTAGATTCGACACCCCTATGGCGTGCATGATAAGTGAACCCGCCGGACCCGATTCGGAGCCCTGGGTGTAGATTCGCGCTAATGCTGCTGATGCTCAAACACTGGATTCCTGCGCTCATTGCGGCCGCTACCCTACATCTGGGCGTGCTTACCGCATGGGTGGGGCTGCTCGCCGTCGAGCGAGCCGAGCACGGACCGATCGCCGAAGAGCCGTTTCAGGTCACGTGGGTGGATCTGAAGTCTGTCGGCGACGACCTGTCCGAGCCAGCGGCTGCCACGCCGCCCGCGATTCAGAGTCCGCCGCCCGCGACATCGCGTCCGGTGCTCGAGCGATCCTTCAATCAGGATCCGCCGGCAATCCTGGCCGCGGAACGGACCGACGACTCGAGTCTTTCGGCGCCACAGAGCGAAGTCGGCGCGCAGGCCTCGGACGACGAGCCCCGCACGGCAGG
>JBGSTN010001098.1:0-2338 GCA_041736455.1 Burkholderiaceae bacterium
CCGATCCCGTCGACGGCGCGCCTGTTCACCGCGTTCCTGTCGAGCCTGAATCGTGAATCGACCGCGACGCGTTGGGGGGGCGCTGTCGCCGGATGCATCCGGGCCTATTGGTCATGGGCTCTGTCGGGCTCGATCGTTGCGATGTTCGCCTGGTTCGCGCTGGTCTCGGTTCTCGGGCCTCAGGGCGCCGTCGGCCTGGCGGTCTTCGCGCTGATCGGTTTCGTCGCGGGCATGGCAGCCGGCATCTACCTGGATGTGACGCGCGGCCTGGTCCCGAACGGCTTCGGTCTTTGCAAGTGCGGGCCCGGCACGGCATCCGATCCTGCTCTCGTGCCATGGCTGCATCGGCTCATCCAGGACACGGCCGGGTTGGCACCGGACGATCCGCCACTGACCTTCAGGCACCTGTGGAACGCGGACGGTTTTCCGCCGAACTGGCTTCCCGAGCAGACAGGCGATGTCCGGTCGATCGACCTCCAGATCTTCACCACCAACCTGACCCACGGGCGCCCCTACCACTTTCCTCTGCAGGACGACACGAGTCGACTCTTCTTCAAGGAGGCGGAGATGGCCGAGTATTTCCCGGCGGATGTGGTCGCTCACATGGTCAGGAGCTCGGAGCCATACGAGAAGCGATCGAACGATTCCGATCCCGATCCCGAACTTGTCGACCCGGATCTGTTCGAAATGCCGTTCGGTGAGCTTCCGGTCGTCGTCGCGGCGCGCTTGAGCCTGAGTTTCCCGCTGCTGGTCTCGGCCGTACCGCTGTGGGCGATCGACTACGAAGCTGCCAGAAAAGACCGAACGATTCGCCGATGCTGGTTTTCCGACGGAGGAATCTGCTCGAACTTTCCGATCCACCTGTTCGACCGCTTCGTTCCGATGTGGCCGACTTTCGGCATCACGTTGGGTTCGCGAAACGTCTATCGTCCTGACATGCCGACCTGGCTGCCGGAACTGCACACCCAGGGGAGGGCCGACACCTGGGACCGCTTCGCGGAGAAGCCGGATGCGATCGGACGGCTCGGGGGTTTCCTGGCGAGCATCGTGAACAGTGCGCGAAGCTGGAACGATCTCACCGTTGCCCACATGCCCGGGTCGCGAGATCGTATCGTGCATGTTCGACTCGACGACAGGAAGGAAGGCGGCCTGAACCTGAAGATGACCAAGGATACGATCAGCACACTCGCCGGTTACGGCCGGGAAGCCGGTGGCAAGCTGCGCAGCAAGTTCGCCGTGCCGGACCGCAATGCGCCGAATGGCAGCGCCGGATTGGCAACGGGATGGAACGAGCACCGATGGGTTCGATTCAATGTCGTTCTGTCAGGGCTTCGCGACCGGCTGCACGCCCTGGGCCTGGCAGCCGAGCAGACGCCGTACACGATGCCGATCAGCCAGCAGATCCGTAAGGCCGAGGTCGATGCCCCTCTGCGTGGCAAAGGAGAGATGGCGCTTTCCAGCGACCAGGCTCGAGCGCTCGATAATCTGCTGACAGCGCTCAAAGAGGCGGACGAGATATTCGCACGGGCCGATGAACCCCAGCCGTACAAGCCGGTTCCAAGACCGACGATCAGGATGCGCCCACCGCTCTGAGCGACCTGGCATTGCGCTGCATTGCAACGCACAATGGGGCCCGAGCAATCCGTACGCGTGGCTGATATCCTGCCGCAAAGCGACCGGTTGTTCCGTGGACCGATTGCTTTTGAGAACGTCGCAGTAGCCCGAAGAGGAGTTCCCCCGATGTCCCGCAACGCATTCGCTTTGCGTCGTCACCCGCTGTTCGTCGCCCTCGGCGCTGTCCTTTGGTTGCCGCAGACAATGAGGTACGGTCGATGAACATCTCACCTGACGTCGTCTGTCTGGCGTGCTGGAATGTCGATCTCGTCACACGTGTGGATCGTCTGCCGGCTGCCGGTGAGACAGTGATGGGCGACGGCTTCGAAACCGGACCGGGCGGCAAGGGCAGCAATGTTGCCGTGGGTCTCGCACGGCTCGGCGCTCGTGTCGCGATCATTGCGCGCCTTGGCGACGACGACTTCGGCCGGCGCGCAATTCCGTTCTGGGAAGGCGAGGGGATCGATTGCACCCATACGCGCTTCGCCGCGGGTGAAGCCAATGCGGTGGCGAGCATCCTCGTTGCCGCCGACGGCGAGAACACCATCGCGGTTTATCGTGGTGCAGGCTATCGGCTGGGTGCCGACCACGTGCAGGCGGCGCGACCGGCATTCGAACGGGCGAGCTGGGTGACCATGCCACTGGAGCTTCATGACGAGGCCATCGATGCCGCGTTGGCCGTTGCGCGGGAGACCGGTGTTCGCACCATCGTCAATCCGGCGCC
>JBGSTN010001102.1:0-2532 GCA_041736455.1 Burkholderiaceae bacterium
GGCATCGGGCACGGCGAGCGCGCGCGGCGCAAGCCCACAGGGTGCGCCGAACCTTCAGGCGAGATAGCCGGGATTCGACGCTGGCCGTGATACTCGACGGCCAGGAACCTGGCGATGGCGAACCGCGACGACAGGCGCTGCGTCACGAACTTGCAACGCACATCGAACCCGACGCTGCGTCAGCGCATGATCGGTTGCGCGCGTTCGGGGATATCCGTGCGACCAGACCGGTCCTCGGCGATGTTGCCGCGTTCACGGGGCGGCGGTGGCGGGAGGTCCTCATTGGGATTGGCCCGCGGATCCGCGATGGTCGAATCGAGCGTCGTGCCGAGCAGGCTGGTGCGGACATCGGTATTCGAATCGACGGATTGATCCTTGAGCCCGGTGCCCAGCGTGCTGTTGTTGCCCCAATCCGCCTCGGCGGCATTGGCTGGCGCAAACGATTGCGCGAGCAACAGGATCGAAAGAGCGCTGATCGTCGCGGCACAGGCTCGCCTGGTCACGAAGTTGACGCGCCCGCGTCGCTTGCATGCCGAGACTATCGATCGCTTGGAATGGACCATGGGGATCTCCGAGTTGAGGGCTCATTGATTGCAGAAGCGGGCAAGGCGTGGCGGACGAGCCCGCCGGCACGCCGGGTGTTGGCGGTGCGGGTTAAGATCGAGCCATGCCGCTTCTCGTTCACCGCCCTATTATGCTTGTGCGCTGCCGCTTGCTGGTGGTACTACTGCTGCTTCAGGCAGTGGCGCCGGGCGTTTGGCCTGCGCTGGCAGTCGGCGAGTCCAGGGCATTCGAACGATTCGCCATTTGCAGCGGGGCCGGGCTTCGCGGGACTGCCTTGCCCGTCCAGCGCACCGAAGAACTGCCGACCGACGATCGCATGCCCTCGTCAGCGCATTGCGTGCTCTGCGTCGGCGGCGGTCATCTGGCAGGTCCGCCGCCAGCTGTCGGATTCAGTCGTCAGATTGCCGCCACCACGGGGTTCGAGAACCTGCCACCGTGGCGTGATCCCGACAACCAGCGCTGGCTGTTCGAGAATCCACGGGCGCCGCCACTCCCGGTGTGACCGCAGGACATCCGGCTCGTCAAGGCCGGAGCAATCAAGCAATGCATGCCTCGTTCACGCCGCAGCGCGATCGTGCCGGGCGCCGGCCGGCGACCTGCCATCGCCGACCGGCGACAACCCCCTTCTACCAGGACACACCATGAGCCTTCATCTGTTCAAACGCGGTCTCGTCGCCACTGTCACCCTCGTTGGTTTGCTCGGCCTTGCTTCGGCACACGGCGTCACTGCCGGCGAAATCGAGATCGACCATCCTCATGCGTATCCGTCGCGCGCCGGCTCGAACAACGGCGCCGTCTATATCAAGTCGATCGGAAACCGGGGTGCGACCGCCGATCGATTGGTGGCGGGCAAGTCGTCGGTCGCGGAGGTCATCGAGATCCACAACATGAAAGTCGTCGACGGCGTGATGCGGATGCGTGCGATAGCGGGCATCGAGCTTCCTGCCGGCGGCACCGTCGACATGAGCAAGGGCAATCCCGAGGGCTACCACGTGATGCTGCTGAAGCTCACCAGGCCGCTCGCCGACGGCGATCGTTTTCCGTTGACGCTCCAGTTCGAACGCGCCGGCGCGATCGACGTCGAGGTGCGGGTCGAGGCGCAGCCTTCGGACACACCGATGCAGCATCATGGTGATCACGGCGCGATGAAAGGCGACCACGGCAAGATGAAATGAACGGGCCGGGTGCGACGGCATGAAGTCGTCGCGGGCCCGATCATGGGCGCAACCGATCGACCTCGATCAAGCCGCGTTTCATCACCAGCTTGAGGTTTCGTTCGGGATCGGTCAACACGCCGATATCGGTCAATGGATCGCCGTCGACGACGATCAGGTCCGCATCGAAACCGGCTGCGATTCGACCGATCCGTTGCGCGCGTCCGAACAACGTCGCGGCATTGATCGTGGCTTGTCGAATCAGGTCGGCCGGGTTTACCACGCTCGCACGAATCGTGAACTCCTCGAGCTGCCGCCGGTGCATCGTGCCGAGCAGGTCCGTTCCGAACGCGATGTTCACGTTGGCCCGGTAGGCCAGGGATAGCGCCGTCATGCCGGCTTCCAGCACCTCGTCCGTCTTGGCCACGAGTTCACCGGGCATGCCGGCGGCTTCACCTTCTTCGATCAGCGCGCGATAGGTGACCAGCGTGGGCACCAGCCACGCATCGCGTTCGAGCAGCAGCACGATCGTTTCCTCATCGATGAGATTGCCGTGCTCGATCGACCGTACGCCGCAACGCAATGCACGATTGGCCGCACGCGCCGTGTAGGCGTGCGCGAGCACGGGAATCTGCGCAGCGTCTGCCTCATCGACGATCGCGCGCAATTCCGCCTCCGAGAACTGCGTCGATCCGATGCGGTCGGTGGGCGAGGCGACGCCACCGGATGCCATCAGCTTCAGGTGCGTGGCACCGCGGCGGATCTCTTCGCGCGCCGCACGCAAGACTTCGCTGACGCCGTCGCAGATACGACC
>JBGSTN010001134.1:0-2268 GCA_041736455.1 Burkholderiaceae bacterium
CGCAGGTGACGCTTCCGCGCGCGCCGTGGTCTGCGCCTGGGCTGCCGAGGGCGCCAATGACGCCTCGATGCGACTCCAGAGTGTCGGTGACGGATCGATCGGCTCGACCTTTCTGGTCAACGGCAACAGTACGTCTTCCCAGCGGGCGACGGCCGCGGCGAGCTCGGGCCGATCGGCCATGGCGACTTCGAACTGCGCGCGTTCGGAAGCATCGAGCAGACCGATCACGTATTCACCAGCGAGCGCATCGCGTTCGTCGACGTCGTCGAAGTTCATTGCAGGCACTCCCGCAATGAGAGCAGGCCGCGACTTATCCAGGACTTGATCGTGCCCAACGGCTTGTTGAGCACCGCGGCCAGTTCGTGCTGCGTATAGCCTTCGATGAACGCGGCCTCGATGCAGCGACGTCGTTCCGCGTCGAGCTGCTCCATGCACGCCAGGAGCCGGACGTGGTCCGTGTCGCTATCCTCGTGGAAGATGTCGCGTTGCTCGAGCAGCGCTTCGAGGTCCGCGCCCTGCACCCAGCGCGTGGCATCGCCGCCGCGAACCTCCTGCAAGGCACGGTGCCGCACGACGGTATAGATCCAGCCGCGACCCGAGCCGCGCGATGCATCGAACGTCGCGGCGCGCGTCCAGATGCTGATGAACGCCTCCTGCACGACATCTTCGGCGATCTGCCGGTCACGCACGATACGGTTCGCCACACCAAGCAACCAGCGGCATTCCCTGTCGTAGATTTGCTGCAATGCAGTGCGGTCTCCGCGCGCGCAGCGCTGCAGAGCCAGGGAATAGTCGAACTGAGGAGCGTCCATGGGAAATTCCGGTAGGCCTCGGCATTTCCCCAGGCGTCTGGGCAAACTATGCCGTTTCACGTGATCTGGATGCGCGCTTGGCAAACATCGTACCCGATGTGGTCCGATCGGCAAGGCGCGGCGCCACGGACGCCGCGGTCCGGAGGGCGACGGTTCACGCGTCCGGTAAGGTTAGTGCGGGCCGGGCCTTCATTTTCGCTTAAGATAGTTGAGCTACACCTGCGCCATGCCTACTGCATCGAAACCAGCTACGTGCTGACATGAAGATTCTGCTGATCGAAGACGATCGAATGATCGGCGAGGCGATGATCGCCGCCTTGCGTCAGGCCGGCTATGCGGTCGACTGGGTGCGCGATGGCCATCAGGCAGACACGGCATTGCGCGCTCCGGCCTACGACGCGGTGCTGCTCGATCTCGGCCTGCCAGGTATCGACGGGCTGACCTTGCTGCGAACCCTGCGCGCGCAGAGTAATCGGGTGCCGGTCCTGATCGTGACGGCACGCGATGCGGTCAAGAGTCGAATCGACGGGCTCGATGCCGGTGCCGACGATTACCTGCTCAAACCCTTCGACGCCGACGAGATGCTGGCGCGCCTGCGCGCGTTGATCCGGCGCAGTGCCGGTCGCGCCGAACCGGTCTACGCATTCGGCGACGTGATCGTCGATACCGTCGCTCGCAAGGTCGAACTGCGCGGCGCGGCCGTCGCACTATCGGGTCGGGAATGGGCGGTGCTCGAGCCCCTGGTCGCGCGACCCGGTCACATCCTGTCGCGCGCGCAGCTCGAAGAGAAGCTCTACGGTTGGGGCGAGGAGATCAGCAGCAACACCGTCGAAGTGCATATCCACAAGCTGCGCCGCAAACTCGGTGCCACACTCATTCGCAATATTCGCGGACTGGGTTACATGGTGCCGGGCAATGAGTGACGTCGTCGAGGAGGTGGACACCGGTCACTCGTTGCGGCGCCGTCTGATCGTGCTGTTGCTCGGCTGCATCGTGGGTGTCGCGGCTATTCAGGCCGCAATCGCCTACCGGAGTGCACTCGCGCAGGCCGATGAGGCATTCGACTATCAGATGCGTCAGCTCGCGTTGGCTTTTCGTGCCGATCCCAGCATATTCAGCATCGATCGCCGCACGGTCGAGGTCGAGGAACTCGACTTCGTCGTCCAGGTCTGGACCGAAGACGGTCGCCGGCTCTATCGTTCGACCACGCGGCGGCTCGTGCCGGCTTCGACGGGACCCGGATTCTCCGTGGTGCGGACCGACGATTCGACCTGGCGGGTGTATGCATTGCAGAACCGGGGTGCGGTCGTCCAGGTCGCCCAGGATCTGCAGGCGCGGGCGGCGCAGGCCCGTTCGATGGCGCTGTCGAGCGCGGGCCCGATCCTGCTGTTGGTGCCTTTGCTGATGGGCCTGGTATGGTGGGCCGTGACGCGATCGCTGGCGCCGGTTCGTCATG
>JBGSTN010000041.1:0-1618 GCA_041736455.1 Burkholderiaceae bacterium
CAGCACCAGGCCGCCGGGGAATAGACCAGCAGCCAGCCTCGCTCGCCCGGCGCGAACGGCTGAGGCACGACTGGCAGGCCCAGCGCGTTGCGCTTCACGAGTCGAGCCCAATACTGCGCGCTGCGAGACGCGAGATTCGGCAGCGACATCAGATCGCTCAGCAGGTAGTAGCCATCGAGACGGACCAGCGGATTCGCATTGAATGCCAGCGTCGATATCGAACCGGTCAGTGCGACGACGAATGCGACATCGCGTGCCAGGCCTGGTGCAAGCACTGCCCATGCCAACGTGGCGATCGTCGCCACGACGAGTTCGGCGATGATCCCCGCCGCGCTCACGAGCGCACGTTGTCCGCGATCAGCCAACCTGTTCGCGTCCGAAGCATCGACATAAGGGGCAGGTAACCCCATCAGCAGCGCGATGCCGATCTCGGGCGTGCGACCACCATAGTGGTGTAGCACGACACCGTGCGCGATCTCGTGAATCAGTTTGATTGCGGGAAAGACCAGCCAGGAGATCAACCAGAAGCGCGGTGACGCCGTCCATTCGAGCGTCGCGTCGGCCAGTTCGACGGCATGCTGCCACGCGACCAGCGCGGCGAACAGCGCGATCGATAACAGGACTGCGACACCGATTCCGCCGAACAGCCAGCGTGTTCCACCTGCCACGAGCGTGACGAGACGAGTCGGATCGCCCAAACGCATTCGTGGCGCGAATGGATTGAGCCGTAGCCGTCGGGCCTGCCGCGAATCATCGTCGCGTTCACGTTCACGTTCACGCATCGGCGCGTCGGGCCAGTCGGCGCAGTGCAGGAAACGCTTGCGGACCAGGCGCGCAAGGATCGGCAGCAGATGATGCTGCGACGGTAGTCGATCGGGCTCGGCGTGTGCGAGTGCCGTCCATATCTCGTCCAGCGAGGTCTTTCCGTCGCACCGGCCGACAATGTTCCAGGCGCTCTCGTTGAGGCGCATCTGCTCACCGTGACCATCGCGCGCGAGAATGATCTGATCGGAACCGCGGATCGAATGGCGAGAGATCCGGATGTCAGGCGCCAGTGTTGGACGAAGTTGTTGCACTCGGTACCAGAGTGCGCTGAAAACCGGCGTCGTATCGGAGACCGTCGTCATCGCGGCACTGTTACCAGGGACGCCAGCGCCACCAGGCGCGCGCCAGCGCATCGCCCAGGCGCCCGAACCAGCGCTTCGCAAGGCTCTGGCGCGGGCCGTCCAGATGCACGGCGCCGCGCTGACCGGGTTTCAGTCCCGGTGGCGGCGCATGCATCTCCGCGCGTGCTTCGATCACATTGCGGTTGTCGACCACCTCGGCCATCGGCGCAACACGGCCGATTTCGATGGCGAAGCGCTGCCACGGCATTGCGGCCAGCGCAAGTTCGCCACGCTGGCCGACGAACACATCATGCGCATGCCACTCGTCGATCTCGACGATCACCCGCAACGCATCGTCAGGCGCAATCTTGAACAGGGTCTCGCCGCGCGCAACGGGCGCGTCGATACGCTGCGACAGATCGCCGATCAGGATCGTCCCGTCGATCGGCGCGCGAATGTCGGTCTGCGCAAGTCGCAACTCCAGCCATTGAGCGCGCGCGGTGAGCTGGTCG
>JBGSTN010000094.1:0-9543 GCA_041736455.1 Burkholderiaceae bacterium
CGATGCGGAGCAGCTCGCGCAGTGCGCACATGCCGCGACCGCCGATGCGCGTCGCCGCGAGGCACGACACTTCAGCTTCTATTCACAAGACCTCAACGAGCACGCCGTGCGCCGGCTCACGATGGAGCGCGACCTGCGCAAGGCGATCACCAGCGAAGAATTCGAGTTGTACTATCAGCCCAAGATCGCAACCGAGAGCAATCGCATCGTCGGTGCCGAGGCGCTGATTCGCTGGCACCACCCGACCGTCGGACTGATCTCGCCGGGCGAGTTCATTCCGCTGGCCGAGGAACTGGGCCTGATCGCCGATATCGGGGCATGGGTCCTGAAGCAGGCATGCCGGCAGTCTGCCGCCTGGAGCGCAGAGGGATTGCCCGGGTGCGCGGTCGCGGTCAATATCTCGACCCCGCATTTCGTCGACGGGCGCCTGCTCGCCGATGTGCAGGCTGCGCTTCACGACGCCGGACTGCCCGCCTGCATGCTGACGATCGAGATCACCGAATCGCTGATGCTGGAGGATTCCGACGAGAATCTGCAACTGCTCGAAAGCATCAAGATGCTCGGCGTGCGCACGGCACTGGACGACTTCGGGACCGGCTTCTCCTCTCTCACCTACCTGCGACGCATGCGGATCGACGAGCTCAAGATCGACCGCTCGTTCATTGCCGGCATTCCGACGGACCCGGACTGCACGGCGATCGTGCGCGCGCTCATCGCGTTGTCACGCGGGCTCGGTCTGGCCATCGTCGCGGAAGGCGTCGAGCGCGAGGAGCAGCGTGAATTCCTGAACCGACATGCCTGCGATTCGTACCAGGGCTTCCTGAGTAGCCAGCCTGTTCCTGCGACGCAGTTCACCGCACTGCTGCGGTCGGAGTTCGTACCCGACGGGCTCGCGGTATTCGACGACGTCGGAACGGGCTGACTCGATTCCTGTCCAGCCTGCGCCGACGTTCGTCAGCCGAACACGTCGAAGACGAAAAGCACCACGCCCGGAACGAAGATGATCAGCAGTATTCGCAACAGGTCGGAAAGAAGGAAAGGCAGAATCCCGATGAAAGTCTCGCGCATCGGAACATCCTTGGCCATGCTGCTGATGATGAAGACGTTCATGCCCACCGGCGGGGTGATCAGCCCGATCTCGACGACCATCAACGCGAGAATGCCGAACCAGATGGCCTTGCCATCCGGCGACAGGCCCCACAGATCGATGCCCATGATGATAGGAAAGAAGATCGGAATCGTCAGCAGGATCATCGACAGGCTGTCCATGATGCAGCCGAGGACCAGGTAGATCAACAGGATCACGGCGAGGACCAGCAACGGCGGAAGATTCAGCTCGATCACCCACCTTGCCAGTTCGGCCGGCATCTGGGTGAGCGCGAGGAATACGTTCAGCACGTCGGCGCCGAGCAGGATCAGGAAGATCATCGCGGTCGCCTGCATCGCCCCATAGGCGCATTCCAGCAACCCGCGACCGCGCAATCCCCCGGAGATCAGCGCGACGAAGCCGGTCGCGATCGTACCGATCGACGCGGCCTCGGTCGGCGTGAAGAAGCCGCCGTAGATTCCGCCGATGACCACGACGAAGATGAGCAGCACGGGCCAGGTTTCGATCACGGCGCGCAATCGCCGTGACCAGGACAGTCTCTCACCCGCCGGGGCGTGTTCCGGATCGATGCGCGCCATCACTGCGATGACCACCATGTAGCCCATCGCAGCGATGATGCCCGGCACGAATGCGGCGAGGAAGAGCTTCGCGATGTTCTGTTCGGTGATGATCGCGTAGATCACCAGCGGCACGGAAGGAGGAATCAGGATGCCGAGCGTGCCGCCGGCTGCGATCGCGGCCGTCGCGAGCCTTGGCGAGTAGTTGTGGTTGCGCAATTCGGGCAGCGCGACCTGACCCATCGTGGCCGCCGTGGCGAGCGAAGAGCCGCAGATGGCGCCGAATCCCGCGCAGGCCGTGATGGCAGCCATGGCCATGCCGCCACGCCAATGTCCGATCATCGCATTGCCGGCTCGAAACAGCGCCTTGGACAGTCCGCCATGAGTGGCGAACTGACCCATCAGCAGAAAGAGCGGCACGACCGACAGATCGTAGATCGAATATCGCGAGTACGCGACGCTCTTGTAGTAGTTGAGCAGCGGGTCGAGTCCGGCGATCCACACATAACCGATCGACCCGGCGAACAGCATCGCCACGCCGATGTGGACGCGCAACGCGAGCATCGCCAACATCAGGCCACCGATCAGCATGCCCTGGCCGATGCCACTCATGCGGATCGACGCTCGCGGTTGCGTTGCCACGCCGTGTAGAGCGCCGCACACCCCAGCAGGAAGAAAGAAGGACTCATGGGCGCATAGCCCCACCAGGTCGGCAGGTTGAGAAGCATCGAAGCATCGCGGTTGCCCATGAATTCCAGCGTGCCGATCGCAATCCGCCAGGCGATGGCGAAAGCGCAGACCGACATCAGCAACGCGGCAATGACGTCGAGCGTGGCGGCCGTGCGTGTCGAGGCGCGTACCGTGAAGAAATCGACGATGACATGGCCATTGACCATCTGGCAGAACGGCAGCGACAACGATACGGCAACCGCCGACATCATCTGGACGAGTTCGTAGTCACCGAGCATCGGTGAGTCGAAGAATGCCCGCCCGACGATGCTGTAGACCGACATGAACGCCATCGCCAGCAGAACGAATGCACCGGCGACGGCGAAGAGCCGGGCCATGAAGTCGAGGGTGCGGCCGATCGGATCGGTCGGTCGCCCAGTGTTGGTCGGAACGGCGTCGGCCATCGAATACCCGTATGCAATCGATAACGAAGTGGGCCGCCACGCGGCCCACTCATGAATCGAGCCGCCGAGCCGGCCGGCTTCAGTCGAAAGCCGGCGCCGGCGCCGGCAGGCGGATTCCGTCTATTTCGAGTACTGCGTGACGAGATTGCGCGCTTCCTCGAGAAGCTTCTTCCCGTCGGCACCCTTGGCGGTGATATCGGCGACCCATTGATCGTCCAGCTTGTCGGTCGCCTTGCGCCATTTGTCGAGTTCGTCACTCGGGATCACGGTGATCTTGTTCCCCGAAGCGATCATCTTCTCCTTGCCCAGCGCATCGGCTCCCGACTGGGTCTTGCCGAGGAACGCCGAAAATTCACGGCCCGAATTGGCGTCGAGCACTTTCTTGAGATCCGGCGGCAGGGATTCGTATCTGGCCTTGTTCATCGCGACCACGAACACCGTCGTATAGAGCGCGTTGAAGTTGCGATCGGGTTCGGCAGTGAACTTGGTCAACTCATTGACCTTGATGCCGGGCGCCACCTCGTAGGGAATCACCGCGCCGTCGATCACACCCTTGGAAAGCGCCTCGGGCACTGCCGGTACCGGCATGCCGACGGGGGTCGCACCGAGCATCGCCAGCATCTTGTTGGTCAGGCGCGTGGGTGCACGCAGCTTCAGGCCCTTGAAGTCGGCCAGCTTCGTGAGTGGCGCCTTGACCGTGTAGATGTTGCCCGGTCCGTGCACGTGCACCGCGAGGATGTGGGTATCGGTGAACTCGTCACGCGAATACTTGTCGTAGAAGTCCCAGGCCGCACGGCTCGTCGCCTCGGCATTGGTCATCATGAAAGGCAATTCGAAGACCTCGGTCTTCGGGAAGCGGCCCGCGGAATAGCCCGCCACCGTCCAGATCACGTCGGCGACACCGTCTTTGGCCTGATCGTAGAGTTGCGGCGGTGAGCCGCCGAGCTGCATCGACGGATAGATCTGGCATTTCAGCTTGCCGCCGGATTCCTTGGTCAGCTTGTCGCACCAGCCACCGAACATGTTGACATGCTGGGTCGACTGCGGGCCCAGGAAGTGGTGGACCTTCAGCGTGACTTCCTGCGCGTGGACCACGCCTGCGCAGGCGACCAGCGCTGCTGCAATCGCGCCTTGTTGCAACATTGCCGTGAATGCTTGTCTCATGGATTCCCCTTATTCGAATAGGTACTGCGGCCCGATAATACCGGGTTCGGGTTGCGCGGGCACAATCCGTCGTGGAAACCTGACCGAACTGCAAAAAGGAGATGAACGATGGCCAATGAAGTGCTGACCGAGGTGCGCGGGCGAACCTTGCTGATCACCCTGAACCGACCGGATGCGATGAACGCGATCAATCAGGCGCTCGCCGAGCAACTGGCTGCCGCGATCGAACAACTCGATGCCGATCCCGATCTTGCCGTCGGCGTGTTGACCGGCAATGGCCGGGGATTTTCCGCGGGCATGGACCTGAAGGCATTCGTCAGCGAAGGGATGCCGATGATCGACGACCGTGGTTTCGGCGGCATCACCCACCGTGGCCCGGACAAACCCCTGATCGCGGCAGTCGAAGGCTTCGCGCTGGCCGGCGGCCTGGAACTGGCAATGTCGTGTGACCTGATCGTTGCAGCCAGCGGTGCGAAGTTCGGCATTCCCGAAACCAGTGTCGGGCTGTTTGCCGCCGCTGGCGCCCTGCTCCGCCTGCCCCGCGCCCTGCCCTATGGTCTCACGATGAAGATGGCGCTCACGGCCAAGCCGATCACCGCCGAAGTCGCGCATCAATTCGGACTCGTGACCGATCTCGCCGAGAAAGGCCAGGCTGTCGCGATGGCACTGGAGATCGCCGAACAGATCGCGAAGAATGCTCCACTGGGACTGAAAGCATCGAAAGCGCTGATCCGCGAGATGCAGGGCCGGACGGAGTCCGAATTCTGGGACTACCAGAAGCCGCTCATCGACTCGGTATTCAGCAGCAAGGACGCATTCGAAGGGCCCACCGCTTTTGCCGAGAAGCGCACCCCGAGCTGGCAAGGGAAGTAGTCCCGGCAGCGGCGAGCGGCATTATTTCGTCCCACCGATGGCAGAAAATTCGCTTTGCATTCGATGCGCATCGTTAATGACGGGCTGAAACCGGCCTGTTGATTGCTTGGCCCGACATCATCCGATTCTAATATTTTGCCGTTTTCGGTCCAAATTGGCCGGAACTCGACAAAGAGAGAACGGAATGTTGAAGGGAATGAAGGGCAAGCTCAACCTGCTGATGCTGGCGGCCATTCTGGCCTGCGCGACGCTGGTGCTGACGGCCCACGTCAATCAGGCGGCGCGAACCGATGCCGCCAATCGCGTCTTCATGGCGAAAGACGTGACCGCCGATATCCTGCCGCCGCCGATGTACCTGATCGAGTTGCGCCTCGTGATGTCACGTGCGCTCGAGGGGACGCTGAGCGTGAACGAAGCGGTTGCCGAGGTCGCGCGCCTGGCAAGCGAGTACGAGTCGCGAGTCGATCACTGGTCACACGCCCATGGATCGGTCCTGAAGCAGCTTCTGCTGGGCGCCCAGCATGACACGGCGCGCGATCTGCTCGCAGGCGTCGATCCACTGATCATCGAACCACTGCGTCGAGGCGACAGGTCGCTCGCTCAGGCGAACCTGGCAAGCATCCAGGACCTGTACGAATCCCACCGCGCCCAGGTCGATCGGACTGTCGCCGAGTCGCTCGCCTTCGCCGACAGCGAGACCGCCTCGTTCGACCGTGCGGCCTCCGTTCAGGGTCGCGTCAATCTGGCGATTCTGTTGATCGTCGGTGGTCTGCTGGTTGTGACGTTCAGCCTGCTGATTCGTCATATCTGGAAGTCGATAGGTGCCGAACCCGCCGAACTCGCCGAAGCGGTTCGCGTGGTCGCCATGGGCGATCTCGCCCAGGCCATCCGGACCGACGCGCCGGATAGCATTGCCGCCTCGATCGAGCAGATGCGCGAGCGCTTGCGCGACCTCGTGCGGACAACCCGGACGACGGCACAGGAAGTGGTGCATACCGCCACGCAGATAGCCAATGGCAACCACGATCTGAAGGACAGGTCTCGCGACCTGGCCCTGCGCGTGAACACGTTTCACGAATCAATGGCCGACTTGAGCAGTATCGTGTCGCGTGAAGCCGCCATGGCGAGGTCTGCCGACACACTCGCCGCCTCGGCCTCCGCCGTGGCGAAGTCGGGCGGCGAAGCGGTCGCCGGCGTGATTTCGCGCATGAACGACATCGCCCGTTCGAGCCAACGGATCAATGAAACCGTCGTCGTGATCAACGGCATCGCCTCGCAAACCAATATTCTCGCCCTCAACGCCGGCGTCGAGGCCGCGCGTGCCGGCGAGGAAGGTCGCGGATTCGCAGTGGTGGCCAACGAGGTCCGCCATCTGGCGGGACTCAGTGCCAACGCATCCAAGGAGATCACCGCGTTGATCGAGCAATCCACCTCCAGCGTGCGCGCCGGCGCTGACACGGTCGGTTTTACCGGGCAGACGATGCAGATCATCATGGAACGTTTCAACGAAGTGTCGCGCCTGATCGCGCAGATCACGGAATCGAGCAACGATCAATCGGAGCGGATCACCGCAATGCTTGCGAGCGTTTCCGCGTTGAACGAGATGAATCAACGCAACACCATCGTCGTCGAAGATGCGGCTGCGGCCTCGGCGAGAATGAAGGATCAGGCGCGACGTCTCGTCGACACCGTGTCCGTGTTTCAGCTGTGAAGGAACGACTCCTTCAGAGCAGACGACTTTCGTGTCCCTTCCAGTAGCGATCGCGCAAACCGCGCTTGTACAACTTGCCGGTCGGCAAGCGCGGCAACTCGTCTTCGAAATCGATCGACTTCGGGCACTTGACGGACGCGAGATGGTCACGACAGAACGCGATCAGTTCCTCGGCCAAGGCAGGACCCGGTGTCTGATCGGCGGCCACCTGCACGACTGCTTTCACCTCTTCGCCGAGATCGTCGTTCGGTACGCCGAACACCGCCGCGTCCAGCACCTTGGGATGCGTGATCAACAGATTCTCTGCTTCCTGCGGATAGACGTTGACTCCGCCCGAAATGATCATGAATGACGAACGGTCGGTGAGATAGAGAAATCCATCGTCGTCGACATAGCCGATATCACCGACCGTGCTCATCGTGCCATCGCGCGAGCGCGCCGAAGCGGTCTTGGCGGGGTCGTTGAAATATTCGAACGGCGTGGCGGTCTTGAACCAGATCTCGCCGGGCGTGCCTTTGGGTGCCGGCCGGCCCATCGGATCGAGCACATGCAGGTCGCCCAACAGCACCTTGCCCACGCTGCCGCGATGGGCGAGCCACTGTTCGGTGTCGCAAGCGGTGAAGCCCAGTCCTTCGGTGGCACCGTAATACTCGTGAATGATCGGGCCCCACCAGGCGATCATCTGTTCCTTGACCTGCACCGGACAGGGCGCGGCCGCATGGATCGCGATCTCGAGGGTGCTGAGGTCGTACTTCTCGCGTACCGCCTCGGGCAACTTGAGCATGCGGCTGAACATCGTGGGCACGAGTTGCGAATGTGTGACGCGGTAGCGTTCGACCAGCGCAAGAAACTGCTCGGCGTCGAACTTCTCCATGATGATGACCGTGGCGCCGGTGCGGATCGCCAGTGATACCGCCGCATGGGGTGCGGCGTGGTAGAGCGGTGCCGGCGACAGGTAGATCATGTCGTCCCGGTAGCGCCACAAGCCATGCAGGAACTTGAACAGCGCGAGGGGCTCGACGGGAGGATTCTCCGGCAGGGGACGCAGGATGCCCTTGGGCCGGCCGGTCGTTCCGGATGAATACAGCATCGAGCCGCCGAGCGATTCATCGGCGATCGGGGTGCCGGGATACGTGGCGATTGCCTGATCGTAGTCGACGAACGGCGCATCGTCAGGACCAGCCCCCACCATGAGAAACAGTTGGACGTCCGGACACTGCGCAGCGGCCGCGCACGCGACATCGCGAAGCGCCTTCGAAGCGATCAGGATCCTGGATTCGCTGTTGTTGACGATGTAGGCGAGTTCATCGGCGGTGAGATAGGAATTCACACAGGTGACATAGAGTCCGGCCCGCTCGCCGGCCGCACTGGTCTCCAGATAGTGCCGGTTGTTCTCCATGAACACGGCATAATGATCGAGGCGCTTGAGCCCCTGCGCACGGAAAAGGTGAGCAAGTCGATTGCTGCGTTCGTCGAGCTCGCGATAAGTCATCGACTCGCCGCTGTTCGCCATGATCAACGCCTTGCGTTCCGGATGCCTGCGGGCTTGTTCTGCTGGATACATGGCTCGTCTCCCTGGTATTCGAACTGTCGTTCGTTTCTTTATATATCCCACTCGACCGGTACCGACAAGGGTCCCCGGAAAGCCCAGCCACGAAATCTCACGCCGGCATCGGGCTGAAGACGCAGGTTGTGCAGCGACGCGAAGAGTTTCGGCAACGCCACCCCTGCCACCAGCAACCTCGATACGGCGGCGCCCGCACAGAAATGCGGTCCGGCACCGAAGGCGATATGTTGGCGGCTGTCCCGCCAAGGATCGAAGCGGTCGGCGTCCGAAAACTGGTGCTCATCGCGATTGGCCGACCCGAACATCAGGAAAGCGCGACTATCGGGTTCGAGATCCGCGTCATGAAGGCTGAGGGGAGCAGCAATGCGCCGTGGTGACATGCCGATCGGGGACATCCAGCGCACGAACTCGTCGAACACGGCATTCCAGCCCAGGGTGCCGCTGCGCAATGATTGCAGAGCCGCGGGATGGGAGAGCATTGCCCACGCCGCCCCGGCAATCGCATCGCGTGATTCGTTCTGGCCGCCGCTGATGGCCAGCTTGATGTTGGCCCGGATGCTGGATTCCGGCATGGCCTTGCGCAGCGTCACGGCAAGCAGACTGACGCCGGACTGGCGATCCACCGACTCCATTTGCAGGGTGATGCAGTGATCGATGCCCGTGGTCGCGGCGTCGCAGCGGGCCCGCACGGCGGGATCGCCGGCATAGTTGGCGATGCCGTCGATCATTGCCTGGGACCACGCGTTCATGTCCTCGGCCCGCATGCCGGTCAAGCCGGTGATCGCCTTCAGTGCTTCAGCGGCGACGGGCATCGCAAAGTCGGCGACGAGATCGCATCGGCCACTCCGGGCCAACGTGGCGATACGCGCGTCGACCTGATCCGAGAAGACGGCCTGCCAGTGATGACGCGCCGTCTGGGCCGACAGCGCCGGCATGATCGCGTGTCGCTCGGCCAGGTGAGCGCGTCCGTCCTTGCGCATCAGATTCTGGCCCATCAGGACCGTCATCAGGCCGCCGGGTTGATCGGAACTGAACACGGCGATGTTCTTCTCGCACCGTGTCACATCCTGATGACGAGTGATCAGCACGGCGCCGAGTTGGGGCACGAATGCGACCGGCGCATCGCGCCGCAGCATGCTCAGCGTCGGGTAAGGATCATCGACGAAGCGTTCGAGATCGATCGGGAAATGGACGGGCGCAGTCACCGCTACTCACGGTTCGTCGTGGATCCGAAAGCATATCAGGTGCGGTGCGGGGCGCTGATGGCGGGCGGCGCTTCGTCGAGGTGATGATGGTGATCGGGGCGCGGCTTGCGTGCCAGCGTGACGAAGAACAGGGGGATGAAGATCGGCGCGACGAACGTGGCGATCAGCATGCCGCCGACGACTCCGGTACCCATCGATTGCCGGGCTGCCGCGCCGGCACCGGTC
>JBGSTN010000129.1:0-3832 GCA_041736455.1 Burkholderiaceae bacterium
GCTGCCGCGCCTGCTGACCACGCTGCGAGACGCTGGATTGAAGCCGGTCACGCTCGACGAAGCCATACCTTAGGGCGGGCAGGTGGCGTTGACCGAAGCCGCACAGGCCGTGCCCCGATGGCCACATGAACGGTCGGCACATCGGTCGATCCCGACGCCGAAGCGGTATTGTTATGTTGCAGGGCTCCGAGTTGGCGGACTGCTTTGCGAGAAGATGTGAGTGAACCACGCGGTGCGGCCGTTTCCCGCGCGCTCCGATCCGTTAGCCACGATTGCAGGAAACCATCGCATGCGCGTCACCCTGGTCCACCCCGCCGGCTTCAACTTCGTCCCGGGTCAGCCCGATTTCGCGATGCTCGCCAACCGCATGGCGCCGGTGGGCATCATGCAGCTGGCAAGCTGGCTCGAGAAGCACGGGCACCCGACCGAGCTGCACGACTGCCTCGGGCCGTTCGCGCCCTCCGGCATCGAGGCGAATGCCGAAATCGTGCTGGCCACCAACCCCGAGCTGGTCGGCTTCTCGGCCACTACCTCCAGCTTCATGGACGCGGCCGACATGGCCCAGTACATCAAGCGCAAGCGCCCGCATGTCAAGATCGTGGTCGGCAATGTGCACGTGTCGTCGCTCGGCACGCCGACGCTGGACCATTTCCCGGAGATCGACTACCTGGTCATCGGCGAAGGCGAAGGCGCGCTGCTGGAGCTGTGCGACGGCAACGCGCTGTCGGATATCGGGAATCTGTGCTGGCGAGACGGCACGGGCAAGGCCATCTTCAACGAACGTCGCAGCCGCATCGTGGAACTGGACGAGCTGCCCTTTCCGGCCTACGAGAAGCTGCGCGGCTTTCCGCGCGACTACCACATGCCGCTGTTCACCTACGAGCTGCGCTACGGTGCCACCATGGTGGGATCGCGAGGCTGCCCCTATACCTGTTCGTTCTGCGATCGCACGGTCTTCGAACGGCTGTACAAGACCAATTCGCCCGAGTACACGTACGAGCACATGAAGTATCTGCGCGATCGCTTCGACGTGCACCACATCAATTTCTACGACGACCTGTTCACCGCCAGCAAGAAGCGGGTCGAAGGACTCACCGAACTGCTCATCACCAAGCCGCTCGGCATGCAGTTCAACTGCGCCATCCGCGCCGGCCATACCTCGCCAGAAATGCTGCGGCGGATCAAACAGGCGGGCGGGCTGATGGTGTCGATCGGCATCGAGTCGGCGGACCCCGAGATGATGGTGCGGCACAAGGCCGGCGTGACGCTCGAACAGGTGCGCAGCACCGTGAAGGACATCCACGCAGCGGGGCTGCGGGCCAAGGGCCTGTTCATCTTCGGCATGCCGGGCGAGACGGCGGAGACCTTCCGGCGCACCAGCGACTTCATCCTCGAGCTCGAACTCGACGAGATGAACATGACCAAGTTCGCACCGCTTCACGGCGCGCCGATCTGGGAGGAGGCGCTCAGCGGCGAATCGGGCGAACTCGAAGAGGACTGGCGCCTGATGAACTGCCTGAACTTCGTCTACAAGCCGCACGCCTTCGAGACGCGCGAGGAGATGGACGCGCTGTACAACTGGCACATCATGCGTTTCTACAACAGCCGGGTCTATCACCGCCGTTTCGTCAAGCGCCTGTGGCAGCATCGGTGGAGCCTATGGCACCTTGCCAAGCACCTGCCGCAGACGGTGAAGGCGATGCGCTATTTCAACAAGAACAAGGCCGAACTCGAACGAATCAAGCGTGAGTTCAAGCGTCACCCGCGGCAACCGATCGGACTGATGCCGGTGTTGAGCCCAGAGATTGCGGCCGACAACCGGGCCGCGATGCAGCGCGACGGTCAGCACATGCCGGTCAATGCGAAACCGATCAAGATGACCTGGGCACTGCCGCCGCGGCAGCAGCGCGGCGCGGAAATTGTCGGTAACGAGACTGGACTAGGCACGGGCCCAGGGTAACGCAAGCAAACCGATCGAGCATCGCCTTCACAGCGTCGGGCACGCGCCATGATCAGCCTGGATCACGGCCCGAGCGTGATGTGCACGAATTCGGCACCGTCCGCGTCCACGACGACACACGCCACCGGCTGGTCGGGCGCAGGGACCATGAGTTCGAAGGGTCCGGCCTCCGCGTCGATGGTGCCTATGCGGATCGAACGGATCGAATCCTCGATTGCATAGGCAGTGACACCGACACGCGAACTCGCGCCGAGCCTTCCCGTCACGCGCAAGGCATCGCCCGACAGCGTCGCGGTGACAGCATCGAATGCTCGCCGATCCCCGATGTGCGCATCGCACTCGGCTTCGATCTGGCGGACAGCCAAAGGCAGCACGGTCTCGACGATGCGAATGTCCGGGTTGGCAGTACGCAACACGCTCTTCAGTCTTTCCGCCGTCGGGCCGAGAGCACCCCGTCCGAACGACACGATGTCGAAGTCCCTCGCGTCCGGCAGTTGATCCGGCTCATCCGGGGCAACGATGCCGTGAGCCTCCCAACCGTCAAGCCTCAGCGGTTGCACGACGGACTCGATTGCATCCGCGTCGAGTCCCATGACGAGAATGCGCGGTGCTCCTTCCTTTCGCGGCGCCGCTTCCTGAACACTTGCACCGCGTGCACCCCCCTGTCCTGTCGACCCAGTGCAGCAGCTCGTCGACCGTCTTGCGAAGTGCCTTTTCGTCCTTCTCGTCGCCGACGTAATCGCTGCCACTGCGCTTCGAATACGCGCCCTGCAAGTGCGTGGACGGCGCCGAGGGAATCATGCCCAGTTCGATCCATACGGGCTGAAGATTCTCGACCATCCGCGCTCCGCCGACGTTGCCGAAGGTGACGCATGCAGCCGGTTTTCCGAGCCACGGCTCGAACAGGTAGTCCAGTGCCGTCTTCAATACGCCGGAATATCCATGGTTGTATTCGGGCGCGACGAAGAGATAAGCGTCGGCGCGCGCGATCGTCCGTCCCCAGGCTCGCTGCAAGCGATCGCCATCATCACCCATGGCAGGGGGCTTGCCAAGCGCGAATTGCGGGAACGACCAGGCTTGGAGGTCGACGAGTTCGCAAGTGAGATCCTCGCGTGCCGACAGCCGCGCATGGGTCCAACGCGCGACCGGCAGCGACAGTCGGCCTTCCCGTACGCTTCCGACGATGATCTGGACATGAGGTCTGGAACGCTGCATAGCCTTTGCTCCACTGTTTTCCAATAGATTGCATGCCATTCGCGAGTCCGGTTCCGTGCAGCCGCGACCTCCCGGTTGCGATCGTGACTCGCGAAGCATCGGACGGCGCAAAGACCATGCCTTGCACGAACAAGAGGCTTGCGGGGCCCTGCCCCTTTTGGTACCTCCTCACACCACGTATTTCGTCACCGCCTGTTCGCCCCACTCGATGCCGATCCATGGTCGATCCGGGACGACGACGTGACCATCGACGACGGCGAGCCATGTCTCGACTCGACGCGGTAGGCGCCTTGATGTCGTTGTCTGTATTGGCGACAAGGACTGCTATGCGAAAACGCGAGAGGTCTCGTGGTGCCTGCACTCCTCAGCCTTCAATTCAGAATGACAAATGTCATTCATCAGCATTATGACTGTCATTGTCCAATATGACGAGTACAATCCAGAAAGTCAACACGCGGAGATTCGTCATGGGACATTCACAAGCCGACAAGGCCCAGAGCCGGGAGCGCATCCTGCGCAAGGCGGCCGATGCCGTGCGGGACACCGGCCTGGAATCGGTCAGTGTCGGCAAGCTGATGCGCAGCGTCGATCTGACGCACGGCGGCTTCTACAACCACTTCGCGTCCCGGTCCGACCTGCTGGCGCAGGCGCTGGAAC
>JBGSTN010000144.1:0-1857 GCA_041736455.1 Burkholderiaceae bacterium
GCAGCTCGCACGGATGGAGCACGATGCGCGGGAGCATTCGTGGCGCCGCTTCGATCTGTCCGAGTTCATCAGACTGCGGGTTGCCGCGATGGTGCCGGTCGCCGATCAGCGACAGATCGCGCTCGCGATGCAGGCCGACGATGGGCTGCAATGCACATCCGATCCGGATGCGGTAGGCGCGATCGTCGATAACCTGCTGGACAACGCGATCAAGTTCTCGCCAGCTGCCAGTACGGTGCGGATATCGCTCGAGCCGATCGGCGACGGTGTCGAACTGTCGGTGAGCGACGTTGGCCCCGGGATTGCGCCGCACCTGCTCGATGCCGCATTCGAGCGCTTCTCGCGCATAGGCTCAAGCGACCAGCCGGGCATCGGCCTTGGTCTGGCTATCGTCGAGCGCGCGGTACAGCGCATCGGCGGCACGATGACGTTCGGTGCGTCATGCGATGCGAGGGAACGATCTGCGGGCAACTCGCCCGAAGGCACGGGCGAGGGCATGCAGGCCCGTGTCTGGATGCCATTCGACTCGGATAAAAGATCCCCATCGAATGCACCGCTCGCGAACCGCCGGGTATCGTGACCGTTCGCGATCTCAGGCGAACTTGCTCCTGATATCGGCCAGGTAATCGGGCTCCGGATGCAAGTCGACGATGCGGCCCGCCTTGGCGACCTGGCCAGGCACCTCGTGCCCGACGATCTGCGGCAACTGTCGCGCCACCTTCAGCAGGGAAACCAGGTCGATGCCGGTCTCGTAACCCACGGCCTGCAGCATGTGGATCGCGTCCTCGCTGCAGATGTTGCCGCTGGCCCCCGGTGCATAGGGGCAACCGCCCAACCCGCCCAACGACCCATCGAACCTGTCGATTCCCTGCTGAGCGGCTGCCATCACGTTGGCCAGACCCATGCCCCGCGTATTGTGAAAGTGCAGAGTCAATTGAAGCGCCGGGTAGCGACGCTGCAGCGCTTCGCACATCCGGCTCACCTGGTCGGGATGGGCCATGCCGGTCGTATCGCAGAGGGTCAGACCGCGCACGCCGAGGTCGGCGAATCGGTCGGCCCACGCGAAGACCTCTTCCGATGGGACTTGCCCCTCCATCGGGCAACCGAAGCATGCAGACAGCGACACGTTGACGGGTACTCTTCCGTCAGCGAGCGACACGACCTCTTGCAACGCGGCGAAGCTGCGTTCACGGGGCATGCGCAGGTTGACGAGGTTGTGGGTTTCGGAGGTGGACATCACGAGGTTGAGTTCGTCCGCCTGCGACGCCATCGCGCGTTCCGCGCCTCGCACGTTCGGGACGAGCACCGTGTATTCGACGGCCGGCTCCCGCCGGATGCGACCCATCACCTCCTCGGCATCACGCAGCATGGGAATCGACTTGGCCGAGGTGAACGAAGTGACTTCGATCTTCGCGTAACCACACCGGCCGAGCGCGTCGATCAGAGCGACCTTCACGTCGGTCGGTATGAAGTCGGGCTCGATCTGGAAACCGTCGCGAGTGACGACTTCGTTGAAATGGATGCGTTGCATTTCAGTGTATCTCCGCGACATGACCATCGATGAATCGACAATGGATCATCATGGGTGTCTTCTGCTGGTCCGGCCGGATGGCATTCTTTCTACCACAAAAGTCAGTCGGGCGAAGGAGGGTCGGGCGCACGGAAATGTCCATGACGAACCATTGCCGTCGTCTGAAGCAAGGACATCGCGAGGACGATCTGCAGGAACGGCGAGTCTCGACGATTGCGATGCGAGGCTCGATCCACCTCGCCACGACGGACGGTTGACATCCTTTAATTGTTCTATAAACTTGGAAATATGGATGAGAATGCCGCTGTCACCGCCCTCGCCGCGCT
>JBGSTN010000151.1:0-5750 GCA_041736455.1 Burkholderiaceae bacterium
GGATGCGCGCTACCGCGATGGCTACGTCAGTCAGCTCGAACTGCTCGACGCGCGCCGCAGCGAACTCGCGAACCAGCGGCGGGCGCTCGAGGTAAGGGCTGCAAGATTCCAGGGGACTATTGGGCTGATCCGGGCGCTTGGGGGTGGCTGGGGGGCAGCGGAGCAGCGGGCGAGGGGGCAGGGTGGCGGTATGTCGAGTGCTGGGTGAACGCTACGAGTTCCACGCGTTGGAGTTTCAATCGGACCGGCACGCGAACGATAATTGGGCCGTCGGAATGACCAAGGAAGCGGCATGCCATTCATTGGCATAATATGCCAATGCCATCAAAGCGAGCCATTGCTTGCGTGCCAGGAGCCGACGACATGCCGACTCGTAACGTCGTTTTAAGCGAACAACAACAGCAGCTGATAGAGACGCTGGTCCAGTCCGGTCGTTACCAGAACGCCAGTGAGGTACTGCGCGAAGGGCTGCGCCTCATCGAGGAGCGCGAGCGCCTGGAGGCCGTCAAGCTCAAGGCCCTGAAGAAGGCGGCCCGACAGGGCTGGACGGATGTCTCCGCGGGACGCTACAGCGAGGTTGCCGATGATCAGCTCGAAGACTTCATCGGCCAGTTGGGTCGTCGTGCCGCCACGCGGAACTGATGTATCGCTATCGACTTTCGCATTCTGCCCAGGCAGACGTCATCGACATCCTCGCCTGGACGAACGATCATTTTGGTGAAGCCGCCCGGCGTCGTTACGAGAATCTCATCGTTGCAGCGCTTCGTGATGTGGCGACACAGCCGGAGCGGCCGGGCAGTATTGCGCGGCCCGAACTTGGCGCTGGCGTTCGATCGTGGCACCTCCGATTGAGTCGGCATCATGCCGGCGCAGCGGCAGAGCTGGTCCGACGGCCGCGCCATTTCCTTGTCTACCGTTTCGAGCTCAACCTGCTCGTGGTGGGCGGGGTACTGCACGACGCCATGGAACTGGCGCGTCACCTGGACCCGGATACGTCCTGCGAATAGCGACAGTGCGCATGTCGAGCGTCCACGCGAGTGGAGGTCGCAGAACCGATGATCCGGGCGCCGTCTCGGCGATGCACTCGACCAGATTCAGCGCGGCAAGGGCCAGGAACTTTTCGGCGTCCGTCTGAATGACATCGATCCCGTGCCGGTCGAGGGCTCCGTAGATGTTAGCGAGAAGTATCGGTTCCGGATGCTCGCCGAGATATTGCGCAGTGGCCTGCATCTCCTGCGCGGGCGCGAGACCCTCGATGTCGTTGATGCGCGCCGTGATCCGCGCAAGAGATCACTCCTGGACGTATTCGTCGACGAGCGGCCAGTGTTGCCCGCTTTCCTTCCGCACCTCGAATAACTCCAGAAGCAGGATCAGGACGAGCTCGATCTATGCGAGCGTGGCCTCGAAGCGCGGGAGAACCAGAACTGATCTTCCGGCCAAGATCGCCCAGCATCGCGAGATCTCCTTAGGCTTGGCAACGAATGAGCCTGCCGGCAGGGCCGCGGGCTCAGGGCCAAGCTCGGGTAGACCGGTCCAGTCGGCGCCATACAATGCCGTGCCTGCAACCCTGACGGGGGTGGAAAAAATTCTGGAAAGCGTACCGCCACGCCAGTGACCCGGGAACGAAACACCAAAGCACCTGTTGGCCAAGCGGCATACCCGTGAGCGTCCTCGGCGACAGGCACGACGAGGCCTGATCAAACTCATTGAGAACTAAATGGATTCCATCAAAACGGGCGTCGATACGCTCTTCATCCTCCTGGGCGCCATCATGGTGCTGGCGATGCACTCGGGATTTGCATTCCTCGAACTCGGGACCGTGCGCCGCAAGAATCAGGTCAATGCTCTGGTGAAGATCCTGGCTGATTTCTCCGTATCGACGATCGTCTACTTCTTCGTCGGCTTCGCCGTGGCCTACGGAACGGCATTCATGACTGATGCACAGTCTCTTGCCGAGCGCAGTGGCTTCGAACTCGTCAAGTTCTTCTTTCTGCTGACGTTTGCCGCGGCCGTCCCGGCGATCATTTCAGGTGGGATCGCGGAACGCGCCAAGTTCTGGCCACAACTCATTGCCACCGCGGTGATCGTGGGCGTGATCTACCCGTTTTTCGAGGGAATTGTCTGGAACCAGCATTTTGGGCTGCAGGCTTGGTTCAAGACCACCTTTGGCGCCGAGTTGCACGATTTTGCAGGTTCGATCGTCGTCCATACGATCGGCGGCTGGCTGGCTTTGCCGGCGGTCATCCTGCTCCGCGCTCGCAGCGGGCGCTATTCCGGTGATGGGCGGATCGCCGCGCATCCGCCTTCGAACATCCCGTTTCTTGCACTCGGCGCATGGATTCTCGCCGTCGGCTGGTTCGGCTTCAACGTGATGAGCGCGCAGACAATCGACAAGGTGAATGGACTCGTGGCAATGAATTCGCTGATGGCGATGGCGGGGGGGACATTTGCCGCACTGATTGCCGGTCGCAATGACCCGGGCTTCGTCTATAACGGCCCACTCGCCGGATTGGTGGCCGTGTGCGCCGGCAGCGACATCATGCATCCGGTTGGCGCACTGCTGGTCGGCGCGACCGCCGGGGTTCTGTTCGTCAAGATGTTCACGTTGACGCAGAATCGCCTTCGAATCGACGACGTGCTCGGCGTCTGGCCCTTGCATGGATTGTGCGGTGCGTGGGGCGGCGTCGCGGCCGGGATTTTCGGCACGCCGGCGTTTGGCGGACTAGGCGGAGTCGCGTTCATGCCGCAGCTGTTGGGCACACTGCTCGCGATCGTCTATGCCGTCGGCACAGGGTTCCTGGTTTACGGGATTCTGAAAATGACAATGGGCATCCGGCTGGATCCCGAGGCGGAATTCGACGGCGCCGATCTGTCGATCCACCGGATCTCCTCGACGTCAGAGCACGATACGAGCTGGTAAGGCAGTCAATCCAGCATGCGAGTCCCGCGTTGCGCCGCACGGGTGTTCAGCGCGGCCGGCTTGCCGTCGGTGGTAATCCGGTCCGACACGCCGGCCGACCAGCGCGCGTGGGCCCTGTCGGCTCTCGCAGCCCATTGCCGCTGATCGCCAAGGTGGCATTCGTCAATTCCGACCGAAAAGAAAAATGGGCTGCGTCGAGCAGCCCATTCGTCATCGCGACGGGATGCCGGTGATCACTGCGCCACTCGCGATCGTGCGCTGCGCTCTGCGAGATCGATCTCGACAGGATCAGCGTTGTCGTCGATCAGCAGACGATAGAGGATCGCGCCGACGATTGGCGCCGCCCAGAACACCCAGAGTTGAGACATCGGCAATGAAACGCCTTCGCCGAACATCGATGCGATGAGCGCCTGCCCGGTCGATCTTGCCGGATTGACACTCGTGTTCGTGACCGGAATGCTGATGAGGTGTATCAACGTCAATGCCAGACCGATGGCCATGCCACCCATGCCTGCCACAGCACGTTTTGCGGTAACGCCCATGATGATGATCAGGAATGCACCGGTCATCACGACCTCGGTGATCACTGCGGCGACAAAGCCATAGCCACCCGGCGAACCGGCCTGTCCGAACCCATTGGTTGCAAAAGTTCCCGGCGAGGCCTTGATGGCGAAATCCGGTTGCCCGGACGCAATGAGAAAGATCGTATAGGCGGCCAGTATCGCGCCGATGACCTGCGCGACGATGTACGGCACCGCCTTCGATGCGGGAAATCGACCACCGACGACCAGGCCGGCCGTTACGGCCGGATTGAAATGTCCGCCCGAGATGTGACCGACACCGTATGCCGCGGTCAGCACGGTCAGGCCGAAGGCGAGACTGACACCCAGAAATCCGAGCCCCAGGCTCGATCCGTGGCCGCCTGTACCAAAGTCAGCGGCGAGCACTGCGGCGCCACAGCCACCGAGTACCAACCAGAATGTTCCGAAAAGCTCCGCAAAGAAGGGTCGCATGTCCAAGCTCCGTCATTATTGTTGAAGAAGTTGATGCGCGGCCTACGGCCACGCAGTCGCAGCGGGCTGTCTGAGCCCGTCCGCAAGACTACGCCTGGATGCGACAACCTGGAACCCCGCGCCTCGCCGAGCGATGCACGGAGGTGACAGGTAAAGATGAGTTCATCGGATCGAGAAGCTCGAACCGGAGCATTGCGGACCCGGGCGCGGCGGTGTGAGTGGTCGGCCGGGTCGAGACGGGCGCGGAACATGGGACGCCCGCCGACGGCGCGTCGCCTTGCCTCGATGAGCGTCTATCAGGGCGCGCGAGGTGGTGTCAGTTTTCGGCGAGCACTGGGCGGCGTTGTTCGGGGAACGACAGCCACCCGATGATCTCGGCGAACCTGCCGCCGGCGGCCTTCTGGCGCTTCCCGCCCTGCGAGGGCGGCGACTGCCTGGACGAACCCGCCGTGCGGACGAATCCATTGGACATCGCTTGCATCATGAGGTCGCCATGGGCCGGATGAGACGGATCGTCGAACAGTGCGCGCGCGCCAACCCGGCGCTCGCGCATCGCATCGATCATGAGGTCGCCCGATGCGGTCGATGTTTCGCGCATGAATCCGTTGGACACGGCCTGATTCATCTGATCGCAACAAGCCGGGTCTGATGGGTTATCGAAATGCGCGCGTGCACCCAAGCGCGTTTCGCTCATCGCATGATGCATCGGGTCGAGATCGTGCTCCTCATCCAGCGTGCATGGGTTGTCGCGACACGTGGCAATGACGCGGGTTGAATGTTTGTTTGAGGCGTTCATGGTGGCTTGATTCCTTTGGCGCCGCATTGCGATCGCGGTTGTTTCCCTGCAATCCACGTTAACCCGTGGCCTCACCTTTGTGCTGACCTCCAGTCGGACGAGACCTGCCGTTCGCCGATTCATGTGATGTATCGGTGGCCCCGGGCAGTCACTGCGAAGGGCCGCATGGTGAACGTGCACGGATACTGGTCGGAAAGTGCGAAGATCGTCGCCGGCCCGATTTGACACGGTGCAGGTCGCACCGCAATCGAAAAGGCCGCCTGCCGACAATGCCTGCGACGAAAGTGCAGCACGTTTCGGGCCTGCAGCACGTTTCGGGCCCGAACAGCTTGCAGGCCCGTCCCCACCCGGTCGTTCGACGAAGTACCTCCGCAACGAGACGCGCAATCCTTTCGATCGTGGACGAGCTCTCGGGCCACTTGTCGTCGCCGATCTTTGTCCACACGCTGCCAAGGCGTACAGTTTCCTGAGAATGTAGTTTGAAGCGGTCGGAACGTAGATCGGTCCACTCGATCGAGATCCCGACGCCACCCGGAACAATGCACTGGCATTGGCCGGTTCATCATGCATTTGGTCGGTCGGGTTCTCTATCGAATGCCGTCATTGCCGCGACGCGCTATCGCCGAAAGACGCCTGGGGGCGGCGAAACCGCCAAGGATCGGCGAGCTGACCGCAGCAGGGAAGCCAGGAGGCTGTGCCGTACCGACCTTCACGCGAAAGCCGATTTCAGCTCGGTGATATCTCGTCCTTGTCTACCGTTTCGAGCCCAACCTGCTCGTGGTGGGTCGTTTCCTCCATGACGCCATCGAACCGGCAAGTCACCAGGACCCGGATCCGCACCCGATCCGTTCATCGCTCGAACGCTGCGTTGAGATCCTCTACGCAGATTCGCCCCCCTTCGTCCCGCCGCGCAAACGCTTCTTCGCCAGCTCGATCAGCGCACGCGTCTTCGCCGGCGGTTCGAGTCGACCGGGCCAGGCGGCATAGAGTGACACCACCGGCAGCCGCACCTCGGGCAACA
>JBGSTN010000174.1:0-2106 GCA_041736455.1 Burkholderiaceae bacterium
CGCGCTGCGCATCGGCACGATCGGTCTTCGTGATCACGACGGCGCCGCGCGACAGACCCAGCAGCGACAGCACCGCCAGATGTTCGCGCGTCTGCGGCATCGGTCCGTCATCGGCGGCAACCAGCAGCAGTGCGAAGTCGATGCCGGTCGCTCCCGCGATCATCGTATGCACCAGTCGTTCGTGGCCCGGCACGTCGACAAAGCCGATGCGTTGCTGCGATCCGGGCACGTCGAGGAACGCATAGCCCAGTTCGATACTGATGCCGCGCTGTTTCTCCTCGGGCAGACGATCGGTATCCACACCGGTGAGCGCCCTCACCAGCGTGGACTTGCCATGGTCGATATGGCCTGCGGTGCCGACGATCATGAATCGCTCATCTGCTCACGAGTTCGCTCGACGCTTCGCTGACCCGATCAAGACGTCAGTTCCCTGGCATTGATCACGTAACGGAAATCATCCGGCGCCAGTTCGTCGAAGCGGCCACCCGCATTCTCGCCGTTCGGGTACATCAGGAACGGCAAGGTCGATCTGCCCGAACTGCCCGGCAGCCGGATGTCGTGCGCCGTGTTCCAACCGACCCAGTTCCCTTCCCAGTTGCCGAACAAGCCCTTGTTCACCGGCGCGACGACCGGATGGTCCACATCCTTGAGCCACTCCGGGGTTTCCTGGCGCATCACCTTCAGCACATCGGCAGGGTCCATGGCCAGCCAGCCGTGCTCGGGCAGATAGACCTCGGCGCGGCAATGCTGTGCCCCTTTCAGATTCGCCGGGTTCGCCCCCAGTTCCTTGTAGCCGAAGGCGGACGGGGCGAGCCGCAGTCCGTAGACATCGCGCGCCGGAATGCCCGAGGCACGGCAAAGACCGACGAAGATCGCGTTCAGGTCCGCGCACTTGCCGCCGAGGTTGCCTGTCTCGAGCATGGTCTCGATGTCGCCGGTGCCGCACCCGCGTGTCTTCGGCTCACGATGCGCATTGGCGATGACCCAGTCGTAGATGCCGCGCACCTTGTCGAGATCATGCTTGGCACCCTTGGTCGCCTGGGTGGCGGTCTCCTTCACGATACCGTCGGTGGGCAGCAGTTCGGTCGGCGCCAGGTTGGCTCGCAAGAGGGCAGGATCTTCGGCGGGCGATCTGGTGCGTTGCCAGTCGACCACGCGATTGCGCGTCTGCAGACGGCTGGTCAGCGTCAACTCGGGGGCGGGTCCGTCGGAAGCGAACTCGGCATACAACATGCGCACATTGCGACCTGCGTCGGCCGCGATGCGCGCAACGGTCGCATTGCCGGTCCACGAATGGCCCAGCACTCGCTGCCAGTCGGTCTCGATATCGGGCACCGGCAGCCACAGACGTGTCACGCCCTTTGCAATCGGCACCGTGACGTGGGTTGTCAACTCGAAGCTGCGCCAGTCGCCGTGTCCAGGTTCGAAACGCCTCGTCTGCGCGAAGCCTGCGCGTGGCAGCGCGGAAGCGGGCAGCAGGGCCGAAGTCCATTTCAGCAGTTGGCGGCGTTGGTTTCGATGTTTCATCGGACGATTCTCCTACTGTGTCGGCGACGCTCGCTCGAGCAGCGAGCATCGCGGAGATTGCAAAAATAGTGCATCACTGAACTGCCAGGGCTCGATCGATGGGATCGACAATGGCGATCTGGTTACAACAGTGAACGAACCCAGCCGCTGGCCGGCTCGTCGGACCAATCGACGGCGCCGATCACCGTGAACACGGCGCGACCGTCACGGTCGATGAAGATCGTACTAGGGAAGATGCGCACACCGAATGCCCTCGCGGCCAGACCATCGGCATCGCGCAGCACCGGCAGCTTCATCGGAGTCTGCGCCAGGAAGCGGCGGATCGTATCGCCGCCTTCCTTGAAATTGAGTGCCACGACGTCCAGGCCGGCAGAGGCGTGCCGTTGCGCCATCGAGTCGAGCGACGGAATCTCTTCCAGACAGGGCTGACACCAACTGGCCCAGAAGTTCAGCGCGACCACGCGACCCGTTCTATCGGTCAGTCGCCAGGCGCGGCCATCGAGTCCGCGCAGTTCGAGCAAAGGCGTCGGTTCTTTGCGCGGCCATGGTTCGCGCTGGACGGAAGGCTCGCTGCGCCGC
>JBGSTN010000217.1:0-2556 GCA_041736455.1 Burkholderiaceae bacterium
GAGTGAAGCGGGTGGCGATGCGAGCCGGTCGCCGCGCGAAGCGGGTTCGGTCGGCGTCGTGACCCGGCAACTCGCCGCTTTCGACGAGCCGCTCGTGATGCGCAGTGGCGCAGTGCTGCCCGCCTACGAACTCAGCTATGAAACCTACGGAACGCTGAACAAAGAACGCACCAACGCGATACTGATCTGCCACGCGTTGAACGCCTCGCATCACGTCGCCGGCCATTACGCCGATGATCCGGCCAACATCGGCTGGTGGGACAACATGGTGGGACCGGGCAAGCCGGTGGACACCGACGTGTTCTTCGTGATCGGCGTGAACAATCTCGGCAGTTGCTTCGGCTCGACCGGACCCCGGTCGATCGACCCCGCGACGGGCAGGCCATATGGCCCGTCGTTTCCGTTCGTCACGGTCGAAGACTGGGTCGCATCGCAGGCACGTCTTGCCGACCGGCTCGGCATCGAGCAGTTCGCCGCAGTCATGGGAGGCAGCCTCGGCGGCATGCAGGCGCTTGCGTGGACGACGATGTATCCCGACCGTTTGCGGCACTCGATCGTCATCGCGTCGGCGCCCAAGCTGTCGGCGCAGAACATCGCTTTCAACGAAGTCGCCCGCCGCGCAATCATCACCGATCCCGATTTTCACGGCGGTCGCTTCTACGACCACGATGTCGTGCCATCTCGCGGACTGCAGGTCGCGCGCATGATCGGCCACATCACCTACCTGTCCGACGACGTGATGGCCGAGAAATTCGGCCGCTCGTTGCAGAACGGTCGCTACAGCTTCAGCTTCGACGTCGATTTCTCGATCGAGTCGTATCTGCGCTATCAAGGCGAGAAGTTCGCGGGCTACTTCGATGCCAACACCTATCTGCTGATCACGCGTGCACTCGACTACTTCGATCCGGCCGGCCTGTTCGATGGCGACCTGACGCGGGCATTGGCCGCGGCGACCTGCGAGTTCCTGGTCGTGTCATTCACCACCGACTGGCGCTTCGAACCCGGTCGCAGCCGCGAGATCACGCAGGCACTGCTCAACAACAATCGACCGGTGACCTATGCCGAGATCGAGGCGGCGCACGGGCATGACGCCTTCCTGCTCGACAATCCGCGATATCACGCGTTGGTCAGAACCTATTTCCGCCGCATCGCCAACGAGCTGGAACTGGCCGTGCATCAGCCGGCCGCGGCTGCATCGGGCGCTGCGCATCGGACCGCGGCGAGGCCATCGTCATGATGCCGGTGGTCCAGCCGCTGCGACCCGACCTCGCCCTGATCGCCGACTGGGTCCCGGCAGGCGCGCGCGTCCTCGATCTGGCCTGCGGCAATGGGGCGTTGCTGCATTTCCTGCGGGAGCGCAAGCAGTGCCTGGGCTACGGTGTCGAAATCGACGATGACGAACTGCTCGCCTGCGTGAAGCGCGGCGTCAATGTGATCCAGCGCGACATCGAGGACGGGCTGGATCTGTTCAAGTCGACGCACTTCGATTTCGTCATGTTGTCGATGGCGATCCAGCTTACGCACCGCACGGAGTACGTGCTGCGCGAAATGGCCGAGGTCGGCGACGAAGGGATCGTGTCGTTCCCGAATTTCGGGCACTGGTTCCACGCATGGTCGTTGCTGAAAGGGCGCATGCCGGTCTCGCGCGAGATGCCTTATCGCTGGTACGACACACCCAATCTGCACCTCGCGACGATCCACGATTTCGACGACTTCCTGGTCTCGCTGGGCTTCGAGATCACCGCGCGCGCCTTCTTCAACGACGGCAAGCCGGTTCGTTTCGTGCCCAACCTGCGCGCGACGCAGGCGGTCTATCGATTCCGTCGAAGACCGGCCAGGTGACCTCGACCCGGCTGCGTCAGCGCACCGCCACGCGCAGCAGGCGACCGGTATCGGTGATGATGTACGGGTATCCGTCGAAGCCCTGCCGCACATCGCGCACGCGTTCGGTCCGCTCGGTCGGGTAGCGCGCTTCGGCGCTGATCGAATCGCCCTTGAGCTGCAGGGCGATCAGCGCCTCGGCGCGCAGGCCGGCCAACAACAACTGGCCGGTCAGCGCAGGCACCTTGTCGCCGGTATAGAAGACGATGTTGCTGGGGGCCACGGAAATCGGCGTCCAGTACGCGACCGGCGGCACGACACCCGTCGCACTCGTGCCCACGCCGACCGGTGCGCCGGTGTCGTATTCGCGACCGTACGAGATATCCGCCCAGCCGTAATTCTTGCCGGCTTCGACCATATTGATCTCGTCGCCGCCCTGTGGTCCGTGTTCCGACACCCAGAGCCGACCGGTCCGGGGATCGATCGTCGCACCCTGCGGACTGCGGTGGCCGTAACTGAAGACCTGCGGAGCAACCGACGGATTGCCGACGAACGGGTTGTCGGCAGGAATCGAACCGTCGGGCCTGATGCGGATCACCTTGCCGAGCGTCGTGTTCAACGCCTGCGAGAACGGTCGATCATTGCGCTCGCCCAACGCGACGAACAGGTTGCCATCGGGCGCCACCGCGAATCGCGTACCGTAATGCAGGCCGCCGGCGGCGATCGTTTCCTGGC
>JBGSTN010000221.1:0-4958 GCA_041736455.1 Burkholderiaceae bacterium
GGCGTGCCGGTCGGCGCATTGCTCGCGCGCGGCGAGGTGTCGCTGGGGTTCCAACAAGCCAGCGAACTGATCCACATGGCTGGGATCGAGGTACTCGGTCCGATGCCTCCCGAGATCCGGATCATTACTACGTTCGTCGCGGGGCAGCTGGCGTCTTCGCTCCAGGCTGCAGAAGCTCGCGCATTGCTCGACCATTGCTCGGGGCCGGACGTGGCCGAAATCAAGCGGCGGCATGGGATGATCCCCGTCTGACGCGAGCCTGACCCCGGAGCGTCCGGATAGAAATGCCGTGCCATTGTCCGAAATGAAGTCGGCGGGTGTTTGTCCGCGCGGTCATGGCTGCTGCGTGTGAAAGGAATCTCCTTTCACGAATTTGATTTGCGGGTTATGTTCGCACGCTGCCATGCGCGTGTTTCGAACCGGCCTGGCGGCAGCGGACACGCCCCTGGCCCTGTAGTGCGGTGCCGGATCGGGTGACGTAACGCGACCGTGCAATCAACAACAAGACACAGAGGATCAAGCATGTACAAATCGATTTCCCGGCTCACTCTCCAGTCGTTGCTACGCGCCTGTGCGGTAGCCACCCTGTTCGTCGCTGCCCCCTCGTTCGCCTGGGAACCGACCAGGCCGGTCGAATTCATCGTCCCCGCCGGCACCGGTGGCGGGGCAGACCAGATGGCACGACTGATCCAGGGCATCATCGTCAAGAACGAGTTGATGAAGCAGTCGATGGTCGTCGTCAACAAAGCGGGCGGTGCGGGCGCCGAAGGCTTCCTGGATGTGAAGGGCGCGAAGGGCAATCCGCACAAGATCGTCATCACCCTGTCGAACCTGTTCACGACACCGATGGCTACCGGCGTACCGTTCAACTGGAAAGAGCTGACCCCCGTCTCGATGATGGCGCTCGATCAGTTCGTGCTCTGGATCAACGCCGACAAGCCCTACCAGACCGCCAAGGAGTATCTCGACGCGGTCGCCGCAGCCGGCCCGTCCAAGTCCAAGATGGGCGGCACCGGGTCGAAGCAGGAGGACCAGATCATCACGGTCGGTCTGGAAAAGGCCACCGGCACCAAGTTCATCTACGTGCCTTTCAAGGGCGGCGGCGAGGTCGCGGTGCAGCTCGTCGGCGGACACATCGATTCGACGGTCAACAATCCGATCGAGGCGGTCGCGCAATGGCGGGCCGGCAAGCTGCGTCCGCTCTGCGTGTTCGATTCCGAACGCATGCCGTACAAGGACAAGGTGACCGACAAGCAGAGCTGGAACGACATTCCCACCTGCAAGGAATCCGGCATTCCCACCGACTACCTGATGCTGCGTGGCATCTTCATGGCACCGGGTGTCACCAACGAACAGGTCGCCTACTACGCCGACTTGATGACACGGGTTCGCGGTACGCCCGAATGGCAGGAGTTCATGGCCAAGGGCGCGTTCAATACGACGGCATTGTCGGGTGACCCGCTGATGAAATGGCTGGAGAACGCGGAGTCCACGCACAAGGATCTGATGGCCGCCGCAGGCTTCATGGCCAAGTGACGATGGCCGACGACGACACGCCGGACGGCAGACCGATTGTCAGGAATCACAGGGTCGATGCGGTCGTCGCCGTCGTCCTGTTCGCGCTGGGCCTGCTGGTCGTCTACGACGCGAACCGACTGGGCGCCGCCTGGACCGACGATGGTCCGGGATCGGGCTATTTCCCCTTCTATATCGGCATCATCATCTGCGTCTCGGCGGTGGCGATCTTCTGGCAGACCACCTTCGGCAGGCACCGCGATCGCGGTGCCTTCGTCGATCGTGAGCAACTGGGGCGTGTCCTGTCGGTGCTTTTGCCCGCCTTCGTCTACGTGTTCGGCATCACGATGATCGGTATCTACGTGTCGTCGGCGATCTACATCGCCGTCTTCATGATCATCCTCGGAAAATACTCGCTGCTGCGATCGGCGCTGGTAGGTGTGCTGGTCGGTGCGTTCTTCTTCGTCATGTTCGAAGTATGGTTCACGGTGCCCCTCTACAAAGGGCAGTTCGATCCGCTGTACTTCCTGGGGTATTGAATTGCGTTGTCCGACTGCCGTGACCGGATCGATCTGACGTGGAAGCCATCGGTGCATTGCTGGACGGCTTCAATGTCGTCCTGACTCCAGGCAACATCGGCCTGATGTTCGTAGGCATCGTGCTCGGTGTCCTGATCGGCGTGCTGCCGGGACTCGGCGGTGCCAACGGCGTGGCGATCCTGCTGCCGCTGACATTCACGATGTCCCCGACGTCGGCGATCGTGATGCTCTCCTGCATCTACTGGGGTGCGTTGTTCGGCGGCGCGATCACCTCGATCCTCTTCAACATCCCGGGCGAGCCGTGGTCGGTGGCCACCACGTTCGACGGTTATCCGATGGCACAGAAGGGCCAGGCTGGCCAGGCGCTGACCGCAGCATTCACGTCGTCATTCGTCGGAGCGCTGCTGGCTGTCCTGATGATCACGTTCCTTGCGCCGCTGGTCGCCCGGTTCGCGTTGCAGTTCGGACCGCCGGAATTCTTCGCCGTCTACCTGCTGACCTTCTGCAGTTTCGTCGGCATGGGCAAGGGATCGCCTTTCAAGATCCTGATTTCGATGGCGCTTGGATTCGCGCTGGCATCGGTCGGCATGGACACCGTGACGGGGCAGTTGCGCCTGACATTCGGGTTCTTCGAACTGATGCGCGGGTTCGACTTCCTGATCGCCGTGATCGGTCTGTTCGGCATCGGCGAGATCCTGCTGTCGATGGAAGACGGGCTGCGCTTTTCCGGCAAGTCCGCGCGCCTCAATTCGCGCGTGGTGCTCGAGACGTGGAAGACGCTGCCCCGGTACTGGGTCACGTCGTTGCGCAGTGCCGCCGTCGGCATCTGGATGGGCATCACCCCAGGGGGTGCGACACCCGCATCATTCATGAGCTACGGCCTTGCGAAGAAGATGTCGCGCGATGGACCCCGGTTCGGCACCGGCCAGATCGAAGGTGTGATCGCCCCGGAAACGGCGGCTCACGCGGCAGGCACCAGTGCCTTGTTGCCGATGCTGGCACTGGGCATTCCGGGTTCGCCGACCGCCGCCGTTCTGCTTGGCGGCCTGCTGATCTGGGGTCTTCAGCCCGGACCCCTGCTGTTCGTCGAGCAGAAGGATTTCGTCTGGGGCCTGATCGCCAGCATGTACCTGGGCAACCTCGTGGGCTTGATCGTCGTGCTGTCGACGGTGCCGCTGTTTGCCGCCATTCTCAGGATCCCGTTCGCCATCGTGGCTCCGGTCATCCTCGTGGTCTGTGCGATCGGTGCCTACACGGTGCACAACGCGCTGCTCGACGTCTGGTTGATGCTGGGCTTCGGGATCGTGGGCTACGTGTTCAAGAAGCTCGACTATCCGCTGGCGCCTCTGGTTCTGGCCCTGGTGCTCGGCGACAAGGCCGAAGACTCATTTCGGCAGTCGATGTTGCTGTCGCAGGGTGACCTGGGCATCCTGTGGTCCAACACACTGGTGGGATCGATCAGTACACTGGCGGTACTGATGCTCGCCTGGCCGCTGATTTCCAGGCTGATCGCTGGATTGCGGCCGCGTTCGAAGGACCGGTTTCCCGAAGATCAACCGGTCGACTGATCAGGAGAAATCACGATGCCCGTGATCGCGTTCACCCAAGAAATGGGCTCTCTCGTCAAGGATGTCGCGCTGCGCATCGCCGACGAAATGAAGCTCGACGTCATGCGCCACGAAGTGGTCGACCATGTCGCGCGGCGCATGCATGTCCCGGCGAGCCTGATCACGCGCCTGCGCGAAGGTCGTGCCGGGCGCATCGAGAAGTTCCGGGCCGACAGGGAAGCGATGGCGCTGTACTCGGCCGAGGAAGTGCTGGAAGTAGCTGCGCGCGGCAATGTCGTATTGCGCGGATGGGGTGCCGCGTTCCTGCTGCGGCCGGTAGGCCATGTGGTGTCGGTTCGCATCACGCGCCCTTTCGAACAACGCGTGCGATGGCTGATGGACAATCTCGAGATCAACGACGAAGCAACCGCCGCCAACGAGATCCGGCGCAGCGATCATGCGCACGCATCGCGCATGCATGCGATCCATGGCGTGACCTGGGGTGATCCTCTGCTCTATGACCTGGTGCTGAACACCGATCGGCTCTCGGTCGATAGCTGTGTCGATGCGATCAAGACGCTCGCCGGCCGTCCGGAATTCCAGGAAACCGCCGCTTCGCAGGCGAAGCTGCGCAACATGCTGACCGAGGCGCATGTCCGTTCCGCGCTGCGCGCCGACGAAGACACGCACGATATACGCATCACCGTCACCTGTGATGGCGGCAAGGCGGAGTTGACCGGCATCGTATTGAGCGAGGACGAACGGGCGCTTACCGAACGAGTGGCTGCGCAGGTGCCTGGCGTCACGTCGGTCGACAATCAGCTCCACATCATGGCGCGTTCGAAACTGTTCTCGTCGGCGAAGAACTGACCTTCTCGAACCAGCCGCCACCTGCTTCATGCCAGTGCGGGTTCCGGCCGAAAGTCGTCCGCCCGCCTGTTTCTGGTGCAGAATCGCGCCTTCGGACATCGCGACTCGTTGATAGATCGATGGCACAGGACTTGCGAAGCGGCTGCATGATTGCAGAACCCTCCCCAGCATTGCGCACGAACGTGGCTGCGGTCGAAGTCGTTTCGCTGACCAAGCACTATGGAGGCGATGCACCGCCCGCCGTCGACCACATCGATCTGCGCATCGCCCCGGGCAGCTACTGCTGTCTGCTCGGGCCGTCCGGGTGCGGAAAGAGCACGACGCTGCGCATGATCGCGGGCCACGAAACGGTGACCAGCGGCGATGTACTGCTGGAGAATCGCAACATCACGCATCTGCCCGCGGCCGATCGCGGTACGGCAATGATGTTCCAGAGCTTTGCGTTGTTTCCGCACCTGACGGCGATCGACAACGTCGCGTTCAGCCT
>JBGSTN010000237.1:0-2882 GCA_041736455.1 Burkholderiaceae bacterium
CCGCCGGCCGCGCCGGCCAGGTACAGTGCCCGCGATGCGATCACGAATTCGAGGCATCGACGTGAAGTGGACCGACCAGTCGCCATCGGCACTCCTGCCGATCGTCGATGACGCCATCAGGGGGCATTTCGGGGATGGATCCGCGATACGTGAACTCTTTGCACAGACCCGGGCCGGTACCGACCTCGACGTGGCAATCGAAGCGCCGGTTCATCACGAGGTGTTGCAGCACCTGCGCGCGAGTCGCGTGGAACAAGGCGGACTGTTGCTGGGAACGCCGTATGGTGCGCCGGGCAACCCTGCCTCGCCCGCCCTGGTCGTGATCTCGGCCGTCGTGCCCGCCAGGCATGCTTCGGGAACCGGGTATTCACTGCGCATGGAGGCAGCGGTCTGGTCCGATGCGAATCGTCTTCTCGAACTCGGCGCATCGAAACAGCCAGGCACGGCAACCGAAGGCAGTGCCACGCGTGTCGTCGGTTGGTACCACAGCCACCCCGGCCTCGGCGCCTTCTTCAGCGACACCGACTGCGCCACGCAACGCGCCTTCTTCAGTCACCCCTGGTCGGTCGGGTGGGTCATCGATCCCGACGACGATACTCACGCCTGCTTTGCCGGCGTCGACAGTTCAGCGGTCCGGCGCTGCTATCTCGTCCGGAAGCGCTGACATGCAGGCCTGCGTGGCGGCCGTATCCAGTGTTTCGTCCAGGCTCCTGGCGATGCATTGCCAGAGCGCCCGGTAGGTTCGCGGGAACTGGATGTGCAGACGGCTGTGCCCCCCCTGCTCGAGCACGACCAACCAACGCGGATCGCCAGCCGCCTCGTACAGGTCCACCGCGTGCGCCGTGGGTATCGTGTCGTCCACGTTGCCCGTGACGAACCATTTCGGCCCGCCGATGCCGGGCATCCGGGCGAAGGAATCGAAACGCTGCGTGGTGAGCGGCGCGATCATTCGTGACAGCGTGCCGTAGTCGCGTGCGATGTCGGGAAGCGATTTGAACGGCGACTCGAGGACCAGCGCAGCGTAGTCGTGTGGCACCGCGCGGCGCGACGCCAGATCGACGGCGACCGCCGCGCCCAACGAGTGACCGAACAGAATGCGTCGGCGAGGATCGCTCGCTCGTTCCACAAACGCGGACCATCCCGCCTCGGCATCCGCGACAATCGATTGTTCTGAAGGTACGATCGCGGTGCTGTCGCCCCAGCCGCGATACTCGACCGCCATGACGGCCAGACCGGCGTCATGGATGGCAAGTATCTTGCTGCGGTTCTGATAAACGTTTCGAAACGTTCCGTGCAGATAGAAAACTGCCGGGGCGGAAGGATTGCCCTGCGGAATCCATAACGCACGCAGCTTGATCGGAGCACCGCCGTGGTCGACTGCCGGCACGTCGATGAAGAATGCCTGCTCGTTCGCCGCGATGGGTTCCCAATCGGACAACGTGCCCGGCGTGGGTCGGTAGATCCAGCCACGGTGCTTGACTTCGAGCCAGCCGCATCCGGTCAATACCGCCGACAACGTCAGCGTAAAACATAGCCATCGAACGAGAACGAATGAAGTGACGATAGAGCGGCAGTCAGGAATTGAATGCAGGCAGCGCATTGGCGTCATGTCCCTGCTGATCCTGGGCACCTTGGTGGCCGGGACAGCGATGGCGGCGAGCCCTGCCGAAACGCAGCTGGAGGTCACGCTCAGCAACTATACGTTGCACTTCGAGCCTTCGCCCGATCATCGTCGCGTCAATGTGATCGGCGTACAGGAGCTGCAACCCTCGGGCAGCATCCGTGGCGGCGCGGTATTCAGCAACTCGTTCGGCCAGCCCAGCGCCTACGGCTTCATCGGGCAGCGCTATGGCGAGCCGATGGGATGGCGCAACACCTATGTCGAATGGACCGCCGGCATCATGTACGGCTACGTGGGCGATCACAAACACGACGTGCCGATGAATGTCCTGGGGTTCGCGCCCGCCCTCGTGCCGACATTCGGGTACCGGATCGACAGGTTCGCAGCCCTCCAGGTCTCGATGCTGGGATTCGCGGCCCTGATGGTCAGGTTGACGTTCACGCTGCCCTGAAGCGCGTAGCGGCGGGATCGCAGATCGCGTCAGACCTTTCCTGCCCTGGGCACGCGGCCCATCAGGTAGAACTCCTCGTTGGGCATGATGTGCGCCACGTTGGCCATGCGGTTCGACAGCGCGAAGAACGATGCGATCGCCGCGATGTCCCACGCGTCTTCGTCGGTGAATCCGACGTCGTGAAGCGCAGCGAAATCCGCATCGTCGATGGTGTCCGACGAGGTTGCGACCTTCAACGCGAATGCGATCATCGCGCGCTGGCGAACATCGAGTTCCGCCTTGGCGGCATTCGTCGCAAGTTGATCGGCGATGCGCGGGTTCTTCGCATAGATGCGCAGGATTGCGCCATGGGCGACCACACAGTACAGACATCCATTGACGGCGCTGGTGGCCACCACGATCATTTCCTTCTCGGCCTTCGACAGATTGTTGTCGCGCAGCATCAACGCGTCGTGGTATTGGAAGAAGGCCCGGAATTCGTCGGGACGGCGCGCGAACTTCAGGAAGACGTTGGGCACGAAGCCAGCCTTCTCCTGTACCTGAAGGATGGTCGTGCGGATGTCTTCGGGCAGGTTAACCAGCTCGGGCAGGGGATAGCGATCAAGAGTCATCATGGCTGCAGCCGCCTGTAGTGGTTGGAGCTCGAATTAGATCATGACCGCCGCTGCGCGCGCAGTCGGCCCGCATAGCGGTATCGCAACCACGTGCCGTAGGCGTTCGCCCAGGCCAGCATGATCCCGTAGCGGCCGTCCAGGACGCCCAGGCGCAGCACGCTGCCGCGCAGGAATGTCCAGGTCGCATGCAGTGCCG
>JBGSTN010000274.1:0-4793 GCA_041736455.1 Burkholderiaceae bacterium
GACCAGGCCGTGACCCGGCCTTCTACGTCGAGTGCGACCAGGACGCGGCCCGGGCCTATCGCCAGCCCGCTGGCGGCACGCACGTCCTGCGACCAGATCGACTGGCCGTCGTTGCCGCTGATGCAGGTCACACGCCCCTGATAGGCAGCGGCACAGAGTGTCGCGCCATCGACGATCGGCGTACCGATGACGTCGGTGATGCGCTCGATTTCGTTGGCACCGCGCGGCACCGAAATCCGGGTCTCCCAGAGCGTTGCGCCCGTCGTCAGCGACAGGGCGGTCAGCTGCCCGTTCGACAGGCCGATGTAGGCATTGACCGCATCCGTGGCAATGCCGCTGGTCTGGCGCAGCACGAGCGCCGGGTCCGATTGCGTATAGAGCCAGCGCCGGGAACCGGACTGGAGATCGTGCGCAACCACGCTGCCGTTGCTCAATCGGACCAGCACCACGCCGCCGGCGATCGTGGGCACCGAGAGTGGCTCGGCGTTCAGCGCACTGGTCCAGAGCCGCTTTCCGGTCGTGTCGTAGACCAGCAGTGATCCGTCGGCATCGACCACGGCAAGTCGATCGCTTCTTGCGGCAATACCGGACGCGAGGAATTGCCCCGTGGCGATCCGCTGCACCACGGTGCCGTCGGCGGGATCGAGCGCGCTCAGGTCGCCGCTCTGGTCACTGACCCAGAGCCGGCCGTAGTTCATCGCGGGCACGAAGCCGACACCACTGTCGTCGACCCGGCGTCGCCACTTCAGCGTTGCACCGTTGGTACCGAGGTCGTTCAGGTCGCTCAGCGTGGCGCTTCGTGACGCGCAGGCGACGAGCGGGGCGGCAAGCGCCAGTGCACCGGATCGAAGGACCGCGCGACGCGAAACTGGTGACATTCAGGCGCCTGCCTTCAACGCATCTCGCTTGAGTTCGAGCGAACGCCGCATCGGCGCACTGGCGGGCAAAGCCGCGAGCGCTTCGTTCCAGGCGGCGAGCGCTTCATCGTTGCGCGACAGCGCCAGAAGAAGATCGCCACGTCGATCATCGGCGAGCGGCCTGAATGCCTCGGGCAGCGTCGTCTTGTCGAGCAGCTTCAGGCCTTCATCGGCCTTGCCCTGGTCGAGCAGCACGCCGGCAAGGCGCAACCTGGCGATCGGGGCGAACTCCGACGTCGAGGCATGTTCGATGACCCAGCGCAACGACGTCGCAGCCGCATCGATCTCGTTGGCGTCGAAATGGGCGCGCGCCGCGACCAGCGCACCCATCGGCGCGTAGACCGTCGAGTCGTGCTGGTCGAGCAGTGTCTGCGAAGCGGCCCGCACCCGCGACATGTCATTTGTGGAGGCGGCTTTCTGCAGCACCGCGTAGGCGATCGACGCTTCCGTCGACTTGCTCTGCTGATACCAGCCCCATAGACGGTTGCCGGCCACGACCAATGCCACGACCGTCACGAACGTCAATATCATCGAGCCGTACTTGTTCCAGAACGCCTTGAGGTTGTCGATCTGTTCCTGTTCTTCGAAGTTGTACGCCATGGTCAGCGGATCTCTCAGTGGGGCTTGTCGTTCATCGAGGGTTCCTGGCCGAAGACCGGATCGGTCTCGGTGAACGCCTCGACGGCATCGTCGTCGTCGGCATCGTCGCCTACCAGCAGGCCCCCGACCCAGGCGGTCAGTTCGGCCATCGGGACGCGCTGCTGGCTCGCATTACGGTCACGCAGGGGTTTGAGTGTGACTTCGTCGCTGCGCGCCTCGTCCTCGCCGATCACGACGGCGAGCAATGCGCCCGACGCATCTGCGCGGCGAAACTGCGTTTTCAGGTTGCCGCCGCCGCCATGCATCTGCACGTCGATGCCCATGTCACGTAGCCGCTCGGCCGCCTGCACGGCCGGTGTCAACGTGTCCGACCCGAAGTGGACGACATAGACCTCCGGGCTGATATCGATGCCGGCAGCCTGTCGACGCAGCAACTCGAGAATGCGTTCGACCCCGGCAGCAAAGCCGCACCCGAACGACGCCTTGCCGCCGAGCATCTCGATCAGTGGATCGTAGCGACCGCCGCCGCAGATCGTCAGCCCGTCGACGATCCACTCGAAGACCGACAGGTTGTAATAGTCGAGACCGCGCACCAGGCGTGGGTTGATCACGAAAGGGATGTTCTGCGCGCGGAGCAAGGTCTGCAATTGTTCGAAGTGCGCGAGCGATTCGCGGCCCAGGTGATCCATCAGACGTGGCGCCTGTTCGACCAGTGCCTGCATCGCGGGATTCTTCGTATCGAGGATCCGCAGCGGATTGCTGTGCAGGCGACGTTGCGCGTCGGTATCGAGTTGATCGCGATGCGCCTCGAAGTATTCGATCAGGGATTCGCGATGCGCTGCACGCTCGTCGGGCTGCCCCAGCGAGTTGATTTCGAGCCGTACGCCGACCAGGCCGAGATCGTCCCAGAGTCGCTGGCCCAGCAGGATCAGCTCGGCGTCGGCCTCCGGGCCGGCCACGCCGAAGTACTCGGCGCCGATCTGATGGAACTGGCGATAGCGGCCCTTCTGAGGCCGCTCGTGGCGGAACATCGGCCCGCTATACCAGAGCCTGCGCGGCCCATCGTAGAGCAGGTTGTGCTCGATCACGGCTCGGACGACGCCGGCCGTGTTTTCCGGACGCAGACTCAACGCCTCGCCATTGAGCGCATCGACGAAGGAATACATCTCCTTTTCGACGATGTCGGTCACCTGGCCGATGCCACGGACGAACAGCCCGGTACTCTCGACGATTGGCGTGCGAATCCGGCGATAAGCGTAGGCCCTCATCGTGTCGGCGACCGCATCGTCGAAACGAATCCACAACGTCTCGTCGTCGGGAAGAATGTCGTTCATGCCGCGCACGGCACGCAGTTTTTCGATCTTGCTCATGATTAGACCGTGAGGCCTGGAGACGAGGGGCGGAGTTCGGGAGGAAGCGGCCGGATCGGTGTCAAGCGGTCGCGGTGCCGTAGCGCCGGCTCACGTAATTCTGCACGATTGCCTGGAATTCTTCGGCGATGCGATCGCCCTTCAGCGTGACCGTTCGCACGCCATCGACGAAGACCGGCGCGACCGGTGCTTCCCCGGAGCCGGGCAACGAGATGCCGATATCCGCATGGCGACTCTCGCCAGGTCCGTTGACGACACAGCCCATGACGGCAACCTGCATCGACTCGACGCCCGGATACGACTGGCGCCAGATCGGCATCTGCGCGCGCAGGTACTCTTGAATGGAGCCGGCCAGTTCCTGGAAGAACGTGCTGCTGGTCCGCCCGCAACCGGGGCACGCGACGACCTGGGGCGCAAATGCGCGCAGGCCCATCGTCTGCAGGATTTCCTGGGCAACGATGACCTCGCGCGTTCGCGCGCCACCGGGATCGGGTGTCAGCGACACGCGGATCGTGTCACCGATGCCTTCCTGCAGCAGGACGGCCAGCGCGGTGCTCGACGCCACGATGCCCTTGCTGCCCATGCCGGCCTCGGTCAGCCCCAGGTGCAATGCATAGTCGCAGCGCTGCGCCAGGCTGCGGTAGACACTGATCAGATCCTGCACGGCGGACACCTTGGCCGAGAGCACGATCGACTCGCCGGGCAGCCCAAGTTTTTCCGCGCGTTCGGCGCTGTCCAGCGCCGACTGGACGAGTGCCTCGCGCATCACTTCACGCGCGTCCCAAGGTTCGGCACGGCCGGAATTCTCATCCATCAACCGGGCGAGCAGTGCCTGATCGAGACTGCCCCAGTTGACGCCGATCCGCACCACCTTTCGGTACCGGCAGGCGGCCTCGATCATGTGCGCGAAATTGTCGTCACGCTTCTTGCCTGCGCCGACATTGCCCGGATTGATCCGGTACTTGTCGAGCGCCTCCGCGCAGGCCGGGTAATCACTGAGCAGCTTGTGCCCGTTGTAATGGAAATCGCCGACCAGCGGGACGTCGCATCCCATCCGCGCCAGCTGGTCGCGAATCGCCGGAACGGCCTTCGCCGCTTCGGGACTGTTGACGGTGATGCGCACGAGTTCCGAGCCGGCATGGGCGAGATCACGTACCTGGATCGCGGTCGCGATCGCGTCGGCCGTGTCGGTGTTGGTCATCGATTGCACGCGCACGGGCGAGTCGCCGCCGATCGACACGGCAGCAACGCCATCGACGCCCCCTACCCGTGCCAGTCGGGACCGGCGACGCGACGAGGGGCCGAACGGCATGATCTGCTCAGCGACGCAGGGCAGCACCTTCGAGAGAGTAAAGTCGGACATTGCCTGGACTCTTCCAATCGGGCGTCGCGCCCTGCCCCGAAACGACTATTTCAGGGTGAATCGCGCAATGCCCTTGTTATTGATCGTTGGTTTCAGATCGATGATTTTGCCGCGAAACTCCAGGCGGACGGCATTCGGGTTGCCAAGAACGACCTGCATCGGCGGCACACCCTTGACCGATACCGAGCCATTGGCAGCCTGTTCGCCGATCAACAGCTTTTCACCGTCCTTGTGTCGAATGTCGACCCAGGCCTTCTTGGTGAAATGAAGACGCACCGTTTCGGACTCGGGCGCTTTCGCCACGAAGGCTGTCGTCGCCGACACATTGCCGGGGGCCACCGCCGCCACGTCTCGAGACGTCTCACGGGCCCGATCTTCACGAACTTTGTCGGCACCGCCGCCAGCGGTAGGAACCGACACCATTTCGCCGCCCGTCGCGACACCTGTCGAACCAGGCACCACGACAGCCGACCGGCCAATGGTAACCGGAACTGTCGACAAGGCGAGTCCGCCCGGCCCTGCCAGGCGCGGCGCACCCTGTTC
>JBGSTN010000282.1:0-2002 GCA_041736455.1 Burkholderiaceae bacterium
CGAGCCGCCCGCCGGCGCCGGGCGGGCGAGCTGCAATTGCTGCGCGCCGCGCTGCATTTCCTCGGCCTTGCGAAACCTGACCTGCGTCGAGATGTCCGGGCGGGACACCGCGAGCGTGCCGGACTCTCCGCAGCATCGGTCGTTCTTCGCGATGTCGCCGTTGACGGCACTGTTCATCAGTGTGTTGACCACATCGAGCGACTGGTACTGCTTCATCGGATTGTGGCAAGGTTCGTGATACATGTAGCGAGCGCCGGTCACGCCCTCGACACGCATCCCCTTCTCGAGCAGATACTCGTGGATGTCGAGCATCCGGCTGCCGGGAAAGATGCGTTCGAACTCGTAGCCGGCGAGCTGGTCGAAGCAGGTGCCGCACGAGACGACTACCGTCCGGATATCCAGGTAGTTGAGCGTGTTGGCCATGCGATGGAACAGCACCCGGTTGTCGGTGATGATCTTCTCGGCCTTGTCGAACTGTCCGGTGCCGCGCTGCGGATAGCCGCAGCACAGATAGCCGGGCGGCAGCACTGTCTGTACGCCGGCAGTCCACAACATCGCCTGTGTCGCCAGACCCACCTGGGAGAACAGCCGCTCGGATCCGCATCCCGGGAAATAGAAGACCGCTTCGCTGTCGGGCGTGGTGCGTCTGGGGTCCCGGATGATCGGCACGTATCGTGCATCTTCGATGTCGAGCAAGGCCCGCGCGGTGCGCGTGGGCAGGTTACCGGGCATCCGGCGATTGACGAAATGGAGCGTCTGCTCCTTCATCGGGGCCTTGCCGACCGTTGCCGGAGGGGCGGCGACCTGATCGCGCGCCAGCGACCTGAGCAACCGATGGGCACCGCGCTGCGCGCGGAATCCGATGTCGCCGATCAGCATGCGGGTCGACTTGATCACACGGGGATCGGTCGCATTGAGAAAGAACATCGCGGCGGCCTTGCCCGGATTGAACCGGTTCCTGCCCAGTCGACGCAGCAGGTTGCGCATGTTCATCGTCACGTCGCCGAAATCGATATCGACCGGACAGGGCGTCGCGCACTTGTGGCATACGGTGCAATGGTCGGAGACGTCGGAGAACTCGTTCCAGTGCCGCACCGATACGCCGCGACGCGTCTGCTCCTCGTAGAGGATCGCCTCGATCAGCAGCGAGGTGGCCAGAATCTTGTTGCGCGGCGAATACTGCAGGTTCGCCCGGGGCACGTGGGTCGAACAGACCGGCTTGCATTTGCCGCAGCGCAGACAGTTGCGGATGGAGTCTGCGATCGCCCCGATCTCCGACGCCTGCAGGATCAGCGATTCGGCGCCCATCAGCCCGAACGAAGGCGTCCATGCGTTGCGGAGATCACCGCCGGGCATCAGTTTGCCCGCATTGAAACGATCGTGAGGATCGACGCGCCGCTTGTATTCACGAAAGGGTTCGATCTCCTGGTCGGTCAGGAACTCGAGTTTCGTGATGCCGATGCCATGCTCGCCGGAAATCACGCCATCCAGTGCGCGCGCGAGCGCCATGATGCGCCGGACCGCTTCTTCGGCCTGCTTGAGCATCAGGTAGTCGTCGGAGTTGACGGGAATGTTGGTGTGCACGTTGCCGTCGCCCGCATGCATGTGCAGCGCGATGAACACCCGCGAATGCAGCACACGCGCGTGAATCTCGTCGACCACGGCGAGCATCGGCGAGAATCTTTGCCCACCGAGGACCTCGGCCAGCGGAGCCCTGACCTCGACCTTCCAGGACACGCGAATGGTGTGATCCTGGAGCAGCGTGAACAGGGTCCTGGCCGACGCGCGAGCCTCGCGCAGCCGGTTCCCGTCGATCGGCTCGACCAGGCCCAGCGTCGCGAGGCGATCGGCGATTCCCTCCACGGGGGCATCGATGTTCGTCAGGAGAAACGACCAGCGGTCGCGGACGCGGTTCAGCGCATCGAGACACGACTGGCGTCGCTGCGCGATCAGTTCGTCGGGACCGACGCCATGGTCGGGCGGCACGCTGCCGCTCGCATCC
>JBGSTN010000677.1:0-2031 GCA_041736455.1 Burkholderiaceae bacterium
AACACTTCAGGACCACTCAAGCTGGACGACGAACAGGCGATGCGGCTGGCGCTGGAGATTTTGGCGACGGTTCGACGGACAGACCCGAACACACCCGCAATCATGTCGTTCGATCAACCATTCGGCGAATACATGTCCAAAGATCGTGAAGCGATTTCACCACTTCACTTTGCCGATGCGCTCGTCAGGACGGGCTTGCAAATGGCGGGGATCGGATTGGAGTTTCGCGTCAACTATCGGACCGCCAGCACGCTGCCCCGATCCGCCGTCGATCGGTTGGCCCGACCCCGTGCCGTCCGGTTTCCAATCGATGGACAGCGCGTCGAAGACAGCATCGCATTCCGGATCGGTGCCGCCCGACATGCAGCCGGCCGCCCCGCTCTGGTTGACGGTGACGTCGTTGTCCTTCAGCAGTTCGACGATATCCACGGCAACCTGCTGCGTCGCCGGATCGAATGCCGCGAACTCGAAGTCCATGCGATTGGGCACCGTGCAACTTACCGTTTCTCCGTTCGCCGGATTGCCCACGCATCCCGTCGAACCCAGGTGAAAGTTGAAGGTGTTCGCGCTCCAGCTACCATTCGCACCGGCAGGATCGGTCACCTCGATCTTTGCGAACTTGCGGCCCGACTGCCAACTCCAGGCCATCGCCTGGCTGTCCAGGGGTGCCGACGCCGTCGCGTAGTCGCTGTGGTTGAGGGCAAACGGCACACCCATCGTCGCAGCCACCCCGACATAGTCACCGACCGGGACGGTCCCGACGAGGTCGGCATTGGTCGCCGCCGTGCCCGCCGAACATGCGCCGGCACCGTTCTCCAGATCGATCAGCGTGACTCGATCGTCTCCCACGGTGAGGTGCCAGTCGTCGTTGGCGGGCAGCACCAGCGGCACTTCGGCACCATCGCGAGCAAGCAGTCTCACATTCGACAGATAGAAGCGGAAATCCTTGATCGACGCGGTGACCGAACCCGTCCCGAGCCCCGTGGCCTGCGTGTCGCAGGAAACCGGGTTCGAGCCGGCGTAGCCTGCGAACCGGATCGAGATGCTCTCCGTGGTGGCCGCAGGTGTGGTCGTTGGAGCCGGCGACGGGGTCGGCGTCGGCGAAGCGGCTGCCGGTTGATCGTCGTCGTCGCTGCCGCATCCGATCAGCATCGGGGTCGCGAGTGCGGCGAGTATCAGCAGGGAAATCGAAGTCTTGGCCTGGATCTTCATGGTGTTGTCTCAGTGATGTCTTGTGGTTTGCCCGACGATCGCGCGCGAACGAACCGCCAGGAATTTCCCGGCCGAAAACGCTTTGGGTCGACGAACGCGCGCCAGTCGGCGTGCGCGGAATATCGGGTCGTGGATCGATGCGGTCCGCCCGTCATGACGACGGGCGACCCGCTCAGCGGCTCAGGCGAAGGCCGGTGGTCCGCGTGCCCGCTGCGGGGCCCAGATGTGCGGGGTGCTCGCGACGATCAGGAAGAGCCGCGGCACACGATGCACGGTGACGGCGACTTTCAGGTTCGCGTCGGCTGGCGGCCCTGCGAGCGATGCATGAGAAAGCAACGAACAGTAGGCACAATGTTCGCCACGGTCCGATTCGTGATCAGAAGAGCCGTCGACCGAAAGAGCAGTCGAATCATCAAGCGCAATGCTGACAGCACCGGCTGCCGTACAAAGCGAAACGATACGGTTCGATTCCAGGCCGGCGGCCTGCAACTTGGCAATCGTCGGCGCGAGCGTGAACATCAGCACGGCCCAGAGGGCCAGCCAGCACGTCTGTCGGAATCGTCGCGTCGGCAGGATCATCGTGCGAGGAGTATAGCCAAATTGCCGCAACGGCAATGCGATGCCGACGGAGCCTCGGGACTGATCGACTAATGCACGGCGTTACGCCACGCCGCCACGAAACCGGCTGCTGCCTGCTCGACCTCGGCGACGCTCATCCCCGGCTTGTAGAGCGCGCTGCCGAGACCGAAGCCGTTGGCACCGGCCATCAGATAGGGAGCCAGGTGGGCCGGCGTCATGCCGCCGACGGGCAGCAGCAAC
>JBGSTN010000330.1:0-9800 GCA_041736455.1 Burkholderiaceae bacterium
GCCAGCGCACGTTGCAGCGTGCGCTGGGCGATCTGCACGACCAGGGAGTGGTCCGGTCCATCGGCCGTGGCCGCACGCAGCGCTGGCTGACGCAACCGCTGGCCGGATTCGCGACGCACTTGTTACTCCCGGCTGCGCTGCCGATTCCGTAGAGTCAGCTCACCGGACGCCGACACGATGTGCATCCGAAACCACATTGGGAGCAAACCATGACCACCGTACAGAACACCGACCAGGATCGCCGCGACGAAGGGTCGCACCACGACAACGCCATCTCGCGTCGTGCCGCGCGGGCGCCCATCGTGCACGCCGCCGAGGTCGTTCGCGAATATGGTCCCTACGCCGGGGCCGACGTCATCCACGGCGTCACCCATGACGGCCATCACGTATGGGTCGCGACTGGCGCGAGACTGCTCGCCATCGATCCTGCCAACGGAGAAGTTGCACGCACCCTCGAGCGTACCGGCGATGCCGGCACCGCGTTCGACGGCCGGTATCTCTACCAGATCGCCGAGTCGCGGATCGACAAGATCGATCCTGCCACGGGCGACGTGCTGTCCACCATCCCGGCGCCCGGCGCCGGCGCCGATTCCGGACTCGCATGGGCCGATGGCAGCTTGTGGGTCGGCCAGTACCGCGCCCGCACGATCCACCGCATCGATCCCGACAGTGGTCGGATTCTGCGCACCATCGAGTCCGATCGCTTCGTCACCGGAGTCAGCTGGGTCGACGGAGATCTCTGGCACGGCACCTGGGAAGGCGAGACGAGCGACATTCGCCGCGTCGACCCGGAAACGGGCGACGTGCTCGAGCGACTCGAGTTGCCGTCCGGCACCGGTGTCAGCGGTCTCGAATCGGATGGCGGCGATCTGTTCTATTGCGGGGGCGGCCCGACCGGCAAAGTGCGTGCGGTGCGGCGCCCGACGGCGGCGTGATCGCGAGGGCGTGACGATGTAAAACTCTGCGGTGTGATCGGGAAAGGCGCCGACAGGACGATATCGGGATCCCGCGCCGTCTGCGTATGGCGATGATGCGCAAGGTGATTCGAACGCGCACGCAGATGACCGATTCGCGCCGGCGTCAGGGTCGGCGCCGTCGGCACGATGTCGGCAGTCGCATCGATCATGGAGCAGGGCCTGGTGGCCGTTGAAAGTCAACGGCGTCGTCGCTGGTCGAGCACCGATCGTATCGGGTTTCGATCGTTCGTCACAGCACGAGACGCGAATCCTTTTACCTCGCCCACATCAAATCGGTTTCAGAACCCGGCATGTCGGGTTCGAATGACGGGCCCCAAGGTTGCTGGAGCAGATTTCTCATCGCCCGGCATTTCCTTCGTGAAGCTGCCAGGCACGCATCTTCTCCTTCTACTCGACCACCATGGAGCCCTCGATGAACGACTTCCCCACCGACTGGAAACCGCGCCTGCTGAGCGTCCTGCGAATCGTGACCGGCTTCCTGTTCATCCAGCATGGCACGCAGAAGATGTTCGGCTTTCCTGCCGAGCAGCGCCAACCATTCGAGTTCTTCTCGATGTACGGCGTCGCGGGTACCCTGGAGCTGGTTGGCGGCCTGCTGATCATGCTCGGCCTGTTCACACGCCCCACGGCATTCATTCTTTCGGGCCTGATGGCTTTCGCGTATTTCATCGGCCATGCACCGAAGGGATTCTGGCCCCTGGTGAATGGCGGGGAACTCGCAGCGACCTGGTCATTCCTGTTCCTGTACCTGGCCGTGGCAGGCGGCGGAATCTGGAGCCTGGATCAACTGCGCCGCAAGCGTTGGCCCGATCAGTAGCCGGGCAGAGTACGATCAGGGAGCCAGCATCGAGCGCGACGGTTCCTCGGCGAGCGCGCGACGTATCGCTTCGTTACCCGGGGTGCCTGCCGCCAATGCGCGATCGAGATTGTCGGCATAACGAGGCATCCGCTTCGGGGGCAACAGCATCTCGGCCGGATCGACGACGGCTTCCACGAGCGCCGGCCCCTCGTGGGCAAGCGCTGCGTCGAGCACAGCGCCGCAATCCTCGCTGCGCTCGACGCGCCAGGCCCGCATTCCGAACGCCTCTGCCGCACGGACGAAATCGATGGGCTGCAAATCGCATTCGTATTCGACATTGCCGAGGAACATCAGCTGCTCCCACTTGATCTGTCCGAGCGAATCATTGCGCACGACGATCACCGTGACAGGCAGTCGGTAACGAACGAGGGTGGCCAGTTCTCCCAGCATCATCGACAGGCCACCGTCGCCTGTGAATGCCACGACCTGCCGACCAGGAAAGGCAAGTTGCGCCGCAATCGCGTAGGACACCGCGCATCCCATCGAGGCCAGCGTCCCCGAGCCGGCATAGAGCTGCTCGGGCCGAGCGTCGCAATAGCGCGCGACCAGGGCAGTGTTGTGCCCTGAATCCCAGGCCACGACGGCATCCGGCGCGAGTCGGTTACCCAGGTCGCGGGCGATTCGACCTGGCTTCATCGGTGCGCCCGGCCGCTCGACCGCGTCGTGCAACAGTTTCCGCCACGCGCGCGAGCCTTGCTGCGCGTTCTCGAGAAAGCTGCGGTCTTCGCGTCGTTGCAGACGAGGCAGCAACGCGGCCAATGTTTCGCGCGCGTCGCCCACCAACCCGACTTCGACGGGAAAGCGCAATCCGATGCGGGCAGCCTCACGATCGATCTGCACACCCACCGCCTGGCCCGGCTTCGGGTAATACTCCACATACGGGAACGTCGACCCGACGATCAGCAATCCGTCGCACTGTTCGAACGCCTCCTGCGACGGACGCGTACCCAGAAGTCCGATGCCACCGGTCGTCAACGGATGATCGTCGGACACCACGGATTTTCCGAGCAGCGCCTTGATGATTGGCGCGCCCAGCGTATCGGCAACCGCGAGCAATTCGTCGCGTGCGCCGAGCGCGCCTTGACCGGCAAGGATCGCGACGCGCTGCGCCGCATTGAGCCTTTCGGCGGCGCGATCGAGCGCTTCGTCGGTCGGCAGTCGCCTGCCGCCGGCCGGCGCGAACGACGCATGGTGGGCCACATTGCGGCTCGACGGTTCGTCGTCGCTTGCCGGCTGCTCCTGCACGTCGACAGGGATGGCGAGATGGGCAACCCCTCGCTGGGCGATGGCCGTGCGACACGCCAGCGCGACGACGTTGTCGATATGCGCTGCGCCCATGATGGACGCGGAGTAGACGGCAACATCGGCGAACAGTCGACCATGGTCGACATCCTGCTGTGTGAAGGTCTCGGCAAGATCGTGATAGGGCAGCCCGGTGATCGCCAGCACCGATGCACCATCGAACTTGGCGTCATAAAGACCATTGAGCAGGTGAATGCCACCGGGACCGGTCGTCGCCAGACAGCAACCGAGGCGTCCAGTCCACTTCGAATGCGCACATGCCATGAACGCTGCCGACTCTTCGTGCCGAACCTGGACGAACTGAATACGGTCGCCACGCTCGCGAATCGCCTCCATCACCCCATTGATGCCGTCGCCTGGCATGCCGAAGATGCGATCGACACCCCAGGCGATCAGCGCATCGATCAGGAGATCGGCGCCATTACGTTGTTCACCATTGCGTCGCTCATTTTCCATGCCGTCCGTGTGCAAGCGACGTACCTGCACCACATGTATTGCAAGGCTCGCAGCATGCCGGGCACGCCAGTTGCCAAAGAGTCGTGATCCCACCGCAACGTACCATGGCGCATTCACGCGCTTTCGAACGATCTCGGCGACCGGCTCGTGAATCCATGCGTGCAACGTGCGCCAGGTGGTTCCACACGAGGCAGTCAGATGTCGGACACATCGCGTTCGTTGCGCGTTCTCACGGTCAATACGCACAAGGGCTTCGGTCCGCTCAATCGTCGCTTCATCCTGCATGAACTGCGCGATGCGGTTAGGGCAGTGGACGCCGATGTCGTGTTTCTCCAGGAGGTCCACGGAACCCATGGGAAACATGGCGCACGAATCGCCAACTGGCCGTCAATGTCCCAGTCCGAATTTCTCGCCGCCGAGTTGTGGCCGCAGTTCGTCTATGGGCGCAATGCGGTCTACGCGGACGGCGACCATGGCAATGCGATCCTCTCACGGTTCCCGATCATCCGTCACCAGAATCACGACGTGTCGCTGGTCGGGCGCGAACCCCGCGCGCTGCTGCACTGTGCACTCCGTGTTCCCGGATGCCTGCGCGAAGTCCACGTCATCTGTGTTCACCTGGGGCTGCTCGAGTCGCATCGGCGTGTGCAGCTGAGACTGCTCGGCGAATTCGTCGAGACCGGCATTCCACCTGGGGAGGCGGTGATCGTGGCAGGCGATTTCAACGACTGGCGCTGCCGCGCGCATCGTGCACTGGAACGGGTGGGATTGCACGAAGTCTTCGTCTGCGCCAGGGGCCGTGCGGCACGCACGTTTCCCGCACGGTATCCATTGCTGCAACTGGACCGCATCTATGTTCGCCATGCCAGCGCTCACGCCCCTTTCGTGCTGCCGCGGCTTCCGTGGTCACATCTGTCGGACCACGCGCCGCTGGCCGCGGAGATTCACCTGTGAACGATCACGACGACATCGTTCGATCGGTCGCGTTCAGTCCGCGCCGGCCGGCCCCGCGCGCGTTTCAGGTCGCCCGGATAATGGCTGCCCGCAGCAATGGATGGGTTGAAGGCAATCAGGTGGCGCTGCTGGCCAATGGCGAAAGTTTCTACCCACGTGTGTTCGAGGCGATCGCTTCGGCGAAACACGAGATCCTGCTCGAGACCTTCATCCTGTTCGATGATCCGGTCGGCCGGGAACTGAAGCGCGTGCTGCTGGATGCGGCGGCGCGCGGGGTCGAGATAGACATGACGGTCGACGGCTGGGGTTCGGCGTTCCTGCCGCGCGAATTCTGCGACGAATTGACCTCGGCCGGCGTCCGCGTCCATGTCTTCGACCAGGTCGACAGGATCTTCCGCTTTCGACCGAATTTCCTGCGCCGGATGCACCGGAAGATCACTGTCGTCGACAATCGGCGCGCATTCGTCGGCGGTATCAACTTCTCTCACGATCACCTTGCCGAATTCGGGCCGTTGGCCAAGGAAGACTGCGCCGTCGAGCTCGAAGGGCCGATCGTGGGCGCCATTGGCGAGTTCGCCCGCGGCGCATTGCGTGGCGACTATGGCGTGCACGACAGCGACTGGATGCGTTCGCTTCACGCGCAGTCGTCTCGCCAGGTCGGCGAGTCTGCGGGAACCGCGCAGGTGATGCTGGTCGTGCGCGACAACGGCTGGCACCGTACCGATATCGAGATGCACTACCGGGCTGCGATACGGCTCGCTCGGCATCGCGTCGTCATCGCCAACGCGTACTTCTTTCCCGGATACCGGCTGTTGCGCGAGATCGCTGACGCCGCAAGGCGCGGTGTCGAGGTTCATCTCCTGCTGCAGGGTCAACCGGACATGCCTATCGCGCAGTCGGCGCCGGCATTGCTGCACAGCTATCTCGTTCATGCGGGCGTCCGGATCCACGAATACACCGAACGCCCGTATCACGGCAAGGTCGCGATCGTCGATGACGATTGGGCGACCGTCGGATCGAGCAACCTCGATCCGCTCAGTCTCTCGCTCAACCTGGAGGCCAACGTGATGATCCGCGATCGCGACTTCAACGCTGCACTCGCCGCCCGACTGGAGCGCCTGCTGACCGAGCAGTGTCGCGAGATCCGCGCCGACGAGTTGCCGGTGTCGCGGCCATGGCACGTGGCCCGCAGCGCGATCGTCTTTCATTTCCTGCGACACTTTCCCCGTTGGGCCGACTGGTTGCCGTCGCATCGCCCGCGTTTGCGGCTCTTGCGCCCGCCACGGCCCACGGAGCCGTCTTGAGTACGCCCACGACGGCTGGCGAGGCACCACGTTCCGAGGCCGATTCGAATCCCGCCTCCACCGCCCAAGGCGCCGATGCCCGATCGCAGCCAGTGTCGGCCGCACAACGTCGAGGCCCGTGGACACGGATCAGGCGTGCGCTGGCCTGGATGTTCTTCGCAGTCGTTGCCTGGCTGCTCTATGACAACGCGCGCGAAATCGACTGGAGCGAAGTCGGTTCCGCCTTGTTCGCGCTACCGACGCTCAATATCGCGATCGCCGCGGTGCTTGTCGTGTCCAGCCACGCACTGTACAGCACCTTCGATCTGGTGACGCGCGCTCACGTCGGTTTCCGCCTTTCCACGCGGCGCGTGATGACGACCACCTTCGTCTGCTATGCGTTCAACCTCAACCTCGGCTCGCTGATCGGTGCGCTCGGTTTTCGGTACCGGCTTTATTCGCGTCAGGGGCTCGCGAACGGGCAGATCGCGCGCCTTGCCGCGTTCAGCATATGGACCAACTGGTTCGGGTACATCGTGCTCGCAGGCACGGTGTTCCTGCTGTATCCGATCGCGCTGCCGCCGGGTTGGCCGCTTTCCGGCACCGCGCTGCAAGGACTGGGCGTCTTGCTGCTGGCGATCGCGATCAGCTACGTTGTCGCCTGCGCTGCCGCGACGAAACGGGTATGGACGTTTCGCGGCTATCAGTTCGAATTGCCGACTCTGAATCTCGCTGGCGTCCAGTTACTCGTCGCCACAGGCAACTGGCTGATCACAGCGATGATCGTCTGGACACTGCTGCAGTGGCGCGTCGACTTTCCGACGGCATTGACGGTGTTGCTGCTCGCCGCGGTGGCTGGCGTCGTGACGCATATTCCAGCGAGCGTCGGGGTGCTCGAGGCGGTCTTCGTCACGCTGCTGGCCGACCAACTACCGATCAACGAGGTTCTGGGCGCGCTCCTGGCCTACCGGGCGCTCTACTATCTCATGCCGCTGGCGATCGCTTCGCTGGTGTGTCTGGGATTCGAGCGCAGCATCGGTGCGGCCAGCCGGGAAGACACGCGCGACGCTTGAATCTCGCGAGGCGCGTATCCCTGGCTGCGGCCTCGCCGGTGTCGCGTTTCGCCGCGTCACTGGTGCGTCAGACCGTTGCAACGACTGCTTCAGGCATGCCTTGCCTGAGCGCTGGAAAATCCTCCGGCGTGATCGTCTCCTTTTCCAGCAGCATCGTGACACCCGCCTTGAGATCGTCGCTGCGTTCGGAAAGAATCTGCTTGGCACGTTCGTAGGCCTCCTCGATCAACGCCCTTACCGCCAGGTCCACCTCGCGCGCGGTCTGCTCCGCATAGTCGCGGGCCTGCATCGTGGGCGCAGAATCGCCCAGGTAGCTGGTCCGACTCTTTTCCAGCACGGCCTGCCCCAGCGAGTCCGACATCCCGAATGTCGTCACCATCTGCCGGGCGATGTCGGTGGTCTTGGCCAGATCGTCCGATGCGCCGGTCGAAATCGAGCCGAACGTCAGATCCTCCGAGGCACGCCCTGCCAGCAACACCACCATCCGGTTCTTCAACTCTCCGGTGGTCAGCAGGTAGCGGTCCTCGGTGGGTCGCGTCATCGTGTAGCCGAGCGCGCCGATCGAACGCGGAATGATCGAAACCTTGTGTACCGGGTCCGTACCCGGCAACGATGCGGCTGCCAGTGCATGACCCATCTCGTGCCAGGCGACCCGCTCACGCTCGGCGCGGTTCATCAGGCGACCACGCCGTTCCGAGCCCGCAACGATCCGTTCGACCGCCTGCGTGAAGTCGGACATCGTCACCTCGTCGGCATCGCGGCGCGTGGCGACGATCGCCGCCTCGTTGACCAGATTCGCAAGATCGGCACCGGAGAAGCCGGTCGTGATCGAGGCGATCTCGGCAATATCGAGGCCACGGGCGGCCCGGGTCTTCTTCAGATGGACTTTCAGGATCTCTTCACGGCCGGATCGATCCGGCCTGTCGACGACGATCTGCCGATCGAAACGGCCCGCGCGCAGCAGTGCCGGGTCGAGGATCTCGGGACGATTGGTCGCGGCCAGCAGCACGATGCCCTCGCGCGGATCGAATCCATCGAGCTCGGCGAGCAGCTGGTTCAGCGTCTGTTCCTTCTCGTCGTGGCCACCCATGCCGAATCCGCCACGCGCCTTGCCCAGAGAATCCAGTTCGTCGATGAAGATGATGCAGGGGGCCACGTTCTTTGCCTGCACGAACAGGTCGCGCACACGCGCTGCGCCGACGCCAACGAACATCTCGACGAACTCGGAGCCCGAGATCGAAAAGAACGGCACACCGGCTTCTCCCGCGACCGCACGCGCCAGCAGCGTCTTTCCCGTACCAGGTGGCCCGACGAGCAGGATTCCCTTCGGCACGCGTGCACCCAGTCGTCCGTAGCGATCGCGCTCCTTCAGGAACGAGACGATTTCGCGCAACTCGGTCTTGGCTTCATCGACACCGGCCACGTCGTTGAAGGTGACGCCGGTGGACTTCTCGACGAAGACCTTCGCCTTCGACTTGCCGACGTTCATCATCCCGCCAAGGCCCTGCTTCTCGGCCATGCGGCGGAACGCGAACATCCAGATCGCGAAGAAGATGACGATCGGTATCACCCAGGACAGAATCGTCACGAGCCAGGTGTTGTCTTCGGCGCCCGCGAATTTCACGCCCGCGTTTTCGAGCTTCGCGGCAAAGTCCGGTTCGACGCGGTTGGTGACGAAGTATTCCTTGCCCTCGCGTGGTTCGGTCAACTTGCCCTGGATCGTGTTGTCGCGCACGACCACCTCCGCGATCTTGCGCTCGTCCAGCAACTGCTGAAAGTCGCTGTAAGGCAGCATCGCGACATTGCGGCCTGCAAACCAGCTCTGGATCATCAATACCGCGATGACGGCGACGAACAGATAACTGAGGTTGTAGGTGCGCGGGGTGATTTTCGGGTTGTTGGCCATTGCTTCTCCTCTGGCGGATCGATGATGCGCTGCCGCCGATGAGTCGGTCGGACTGAATTCAGATTGGGTCGTGCAGGCTCGATATCAACCGAGTGCTGTTGCCGATGATCTGGTTTCGCCTTCATGCCCGATGCGCTGCGTGGCGGTGTGCCGCCGCGCAGGCCCATGCGAGTGGCTTCGCCCAGTCCCGCCGTGTCGATCACTTCCGGCACTCAGTTAAGATGTAATGCATCTGCTTGGATCAACGGACAGAGACGCCATGGCCTCGATGCATCCGAAAGAGTCGATCGACTGCGATGTGCTGGTCGTCGGCACCGGGGCTTCCGGCATGTCCGCCGCCGTGACGGCCGCTGCCCGGGGCTTGAAGGTGCTGGTCGCCGAAAAGGAGCCGGTCTTCGGCGGGACGACGGCCCGCTCCGGCGGCTGGCTATGGATTCCTGGCACGCACCTCGCCACGGGGCAGGGCATACACGAGCCGAAGGGCGCTGCACGAACGTATCTGCAGCACGAGGCCACCACGCATTTCGACGAGGCCCGCGTGGACGCCTTCCTGGAAAACGGTCCGAAGGCCATCGAGTTCTTCTCGAGCGAGACGGTCGTTCAGTTCGACATGCCAGCCGTCTTCCCCGACTATCACGCCGAAGCTCCTGGCGGCCAGCCCGGTGGCCGCTCGATGGTCACGCGCCCGTTCGATGGCCGTGAGCTCGGGCCGCGCATCCGGCAACTCGCGCACCCGCTGCCGGAACTGACCGTGTTCGGCATGATGCTCGGCTCCGGCAAGGAGATCTGGCACTTCATGCGCGTGCTGAAATCGGTCGAATCCTTCGTCTTCGTCGTCAAACGCCTGAGCCGTCACTTCCTGGACGTGCTGCGGTATGGCCGCGGCATGACATTGACCAACGGCAACGCGCTCGCGGGCCGGCTCGCCAAGGCGGGCATGGACCACGGCGTCGATGTCTGGCTGCGATCGCCGGTGCGCGAGCTGATCGT
>JBGSTN010000689.1:0-1727 GCA_041736455.1 Burkholderiaceae bacterium
CTACCGTGCGACGTCCCGGAGGCTCGATCTATGACCAGATTGGCACCTACGACATGACGAGCGAAGAAACCTACTATGAACGCGGAATCAACCTGAGGCATGGCTACCTGACCGAACAGTTTGTCGATTCCGAAGAGTACATCGTTCGTGTTCCGCAGGGCATGAAGCACTTGCATGTGCTCATGGAGCCGATGAGTTGCGCTGCAAAAGCGATTCAGCAAGCATACGAATGCCAACGACGGATGAAAGTTTGGCGTCCACAGAGGGCTTTTGTGCTGGGCGCCGGACAAATCGGTTTGCTCTCGACACTCGTGCTGAAACTCAAGGGACTCGACGTATACACGCTAGCCCGTGCGCCAGGGCCGCACTTGAAAAGCTCGATCGTGGAAGGCATGGAAGCCACCTACGTTGCGACGCAAGAGACGAGTCTCCAGGATCTCGTGGCCAAAGTTGGCAAGGCCGATCTGATCATCGATGCAACCGGCAGCAGTCGGCCCTGTTCGTCGGCGATACCCATGCGAACCAGCCATTCCTCGAACTCGGGCGCGCGCTTCAGGTCGAGGACGCGACGCAGATACAGCGCATCATGAAACGACGTGCTCTGATAGTTGAGCATCACGTCGTCCGCGCCAGGCACACCCATCACGAACGTCACACCGGCCGTGCCGAGCAGCGTGAGCAGGCTGTCCATGTCGTCCTGGTCGGCTTCGGCGTGATTGGTATAGCAGACATCCATGCCCATGGGCAGACCGAGCAGCTTGCCACAACAATGATCCTCGAGTCCGGCGCGCGTGATCTGCTTGCCGTCGAACAGGTACTCCGGACCGATGAAGCCCACCACGCTGTTGACCAGCAGCGGGCGGAAGGCACGCGCGACCGCATAGGCGCGCACTTCGCAGGTCTGCTGGTCGAGACCATGATGGGCATTGGCCGACAGCGCGCTGCCCTGCCCCGTTTCGAAATACATGACGTTGTCACCGACAGTGCCTCGTGCCAGACCGAGCGCGGCCTGTTGCGCCTCGCGCAGCAACGCCAGATCGATGCCGAATCCGGCATTGGCCTGTTGGGTACCGGCAATCGACTGGAACACCAGATCGACCGGCGCGCCGCGATCGATCGCCTGCAACTGGTTGGTCACGTGCGTCAGCACGCAGTGCTGCACAGGGATATCGAAGCGTTGCCGCATGCCATCGAGCCGCCATAGCAGATCGACCAGTGCCCCCGGACTGTCGGCCGCCGGGTTGATACCGACCACCGCGTCGCCGCAGCCATACATGAGTCCATCGAGGATGGACGCAGCGATGCCGCGCGGATCATCGGTCGGATGATTGGGCTGCAGCCGCACGGACAGGCGACCAGGCAGTCCGATCGTGTTCCGGAATCGGGTCACGACACGGCATTTTCGCGCCACGAGAATGAGATCCTGGATGCGCATCAGCTTGCTGACCGCCGCCACGAGTTCCGGTGTCAGGCCCGCAGCGATCCGGGTCAACACTGCGGCATCGCTACTGTCGGCAAGCAGCCAGTTCCGTAATTCGCCGACCGTCAGCGAGGCGATCGGCGCGAATGCAGCCTGGTCGTGGCTGTCGATGATCAGCCGGGTGATTTCATCGCTTTCGTAGGGAATCAGCGCTTCGTTCAGGAAGGTCTTGACCGGCAGGTCGGCCAGCGCCATGCGCGCCGCAATCCGCTCGGCTGCCGTTTCGGCCGCGACACCCGCCAGCACG
>JBGSTN010000402.1:0-2492 GCA_041736455.1 Burkholderiaceae bacterium
TTCGCCGGCGGATCGCGGCTCGTCGGCGGATCGCGGCTCCCTGGCGGATCGCGACTGGCCGGCGGATCGCAGCGAGAACGCGCAACATGTCGCGATAGACCTGGGACGGTGTCTGGTCTGTGGCGATTGTGCGCCGGTATGTCCCAGCGGGAAGTTCTCGTTCGACAACGACTTCAAGCTCGCCACGACCGGACGCGACGCGCTGATGCTGACCGCGGATCGGCGCGCACCGGATCCGGTGAAGGTGTCGCAGGCCCTGCGCAGACGCTTCGGCCGTTCGCTCAAGTTGCGATCGGTATCTGCCGGTGGCTGCAATGGCTGCGAACTGGAGGTCAACGCGCTGAACAATGTGAATTTCGACATCGGTCGCTATGGCATCGACATCGTTGCGTCGCCCCGTCATGCCGATGGCCTGGTATTGACCGGACCGATCACCGAGCACATGGCGTATGCGTTGCGTGACTGCTGGCATGCGATGCCCGAACCGAAGCTGGTGATCGCCGTGGGCGCCTGTGCGATCTCCGGCGGGCCTTTTGCAGATTCGCCAGCCCTCGACAGGCGCTTTCTCGACGAATTCAAGCCCGCGCTCTATGTGCCCGGATGCCCGCCTCATCCGCTGACTTTCATCAGCGGCATTCTCGATCTGCTCGGCATCGCCAGCTGATCGACGACTCGCCCCGGGCGGGTCGGGCTAAACGGGCCAGGCGCGCATCCGGAACGCATCGACGAGAAAGTCGATCATCAGCCGCACCTTGGGCGCGACACACTTGCGCGACGGATACATCGCGTAGACACCCATCTCGATCGAACGATACGTCGGCATCACCTCGACGAGCGTACCGGCAAGCAGATCCGGCCCGACCATGAACGAAGGCTGCAACACGATGCCGTGGTGCCGCAATGCCGCGATGCGGCAGGTGTCGCCATTGTTCGTGCGCATGCGGGGCGCCACCTTCGTCGTGACCTCGCCTTCGGGCCCGGTGAACGTCCACTGGTCGCCCGTCGTCAACAGGCTGTAGGCGAGTACCTCATGATGCGCGAGATCGGCAGGATGAACGGGCGTACCGCGCGCGCGCAGATAGTCCGGTGATGCGCACAGAATCAGACGCGTCGTCGTGAGCTGGCGGCTGATCAACGACGAGTTCGGCAGACGTGCGATCCGCACCGCCATGTCGTAGCCCTCCTCGACCAGATCGACGACGCGGTCGGCGAGTGTCACGTCGAGCGTGAGCCTGGGATGCTGCGCCATGAACTCGACCCAGAGCGGCGCGAGGTGCAGCAGGCCGAAACTGAATGGCACGTTGACACGCAACACGCCGGCCGCATCGCCGCTCGTGGCGGTGATTTCCGCTTCGGCTTCGGCAACGCTGGCGAGCAATTCACCGCAGCGCGCATGAAAGATCTCGCCCTCGGGCGTCAGCGACAGCTTGCGCGTCGTGCGATGGAGCAACCGAACCCTCAGCCTGCCTTCGAGGTCCGCCACGTGGCGCGACACCGCCGCCTTGGACATGCCCAACGCATCCGACGCGCCGACGAAGCTGCCGGCATCGACAACCGCCGAGAACACACGCATTTCGTCGAATCGATCCATTGTCTCGAATTAAGGAACAGTTTGTTCCATGCAAGCATATTTATCTCTTCAATCGCAACATATAAAGTCGCTTCACTGTTTCAACCCATCATTGCACAAGGAAACGACCATGAATCAGACGAACGATACGTCCCTCCTCGAACGCCTCCTCGGCACCTCCGCCGGCTGGGGCGCATTGGCACTGCGCCTGCCGGTCGGCATCATTTTCGTCGCGCACGGCGCGCAGAAACTGTTCGGCGCGTTCGGCGGCTACGGGCTGGAAGGCACCAGCCAGTTCATGGCCTCGGTCGGCCTGACACCGGGCTACCTGATGGCAACGCTCGCCGGTGGTGCCGAATTCTTCGGGGGTCTCGCGTTGATCGCCGGTCTGCTGGTCCGTCCGGCTGCGGTGGCACTCGCCTTCGCGATGGCCGTCGCGATCTTCGCCGTGCACCTGGACAAGGGCCTGTTCATGGCCAACAACGGCTACGAGTTCGGCCTGGCTCTTTTCGCCGCCACCGTCTCGCTGCTCTTCAGCGGCGCGGGCAAGCTGTCGGCTGATCACCTGATAGCAGGCCGCAACGCGAGTTGAATGATGTCGGTCCGGCCAGGACCGGCTCCAGCCTCTCCCGAGCCAGTCCTGCCCTCGATAGTCATGTTTCGACAGGAGCATCTGCATGAATCACCTGCCCAGTCTTTTCGTCTCGCACGGCGCCCCGACCTTCGCGCTCGAGCCCGGCCTGGCCGGACCCGCACTGAAGGCTCTCGGGCGCAACTTGTCCAGGCCGCGTGCGGTACTGGTCGTGTCGCCGCACTGGATCACTCGGGATCCGACCGTCGGTTTCGTCGACCAGCCGGCGACCATTCATGATTTCGGCGGTTTCGATCCGGCGCTCTACGGCATCCAGTATCCGGCGCAGAT
>JBGSTN010000407.1:0-2246 GCA_041736455.1 Burkholderiaceae bacterium
CTCCCGGGTGTCTTGTAAGTGGCTGCGGCGCACCCGGCCAGCACCATGACCGGGATCGCCACCGCCAGTGAGAACCGAAAAAGCCTCGAGCCTCCAGTCATGCTGTTCCTCCTCGCGCTCGTAGATTTGATGATCCGACCCGAGTTTAGGTGATCGGCTCCGGCGCCGGGGTTCAACGATGTGATGCCTGCGCTTCGATTAGACTGCGCAGCATCGATCGCGATCAGGAGACGACTTATGGCATCGCAAGGGTTCGTGGCCTCACATGCTCGAGACGCCCGGTTCGAACGCGGACTGCGTTCGTTCTTTGAATACCGTGACCTCGGCATCAAGCAGGCGACCCAGGGCCGGGTAGTTGCCCACGTGATACGGGCGGCGGGCGGTGAGGAATTCTCGAGTCAGGCGCATCTGCATCGAACGGAATTCCAGCTGGTCTACGTGATCAGGGGCTGGATCGAGTTCGAGTATGAAGGCCAGGGTGTCGTTCGGCTCGAGGCGGGTTCCTGCGTGCATCAACCGCCGGGCATCCGTCACCGCGAGCTCGGTCACAGCGACGACGTCGAGATGCTCGAGGTGGTACTTCCCGGCACGTTCGCGACCGAGGAGGTCGCGTCCGTCGAGGGCTAGCGCCTTCGGCCTAGCTGCGCGAGCGCCGCAGCATGCTCGGAATCATTCTTCCGAGCACGTCGTCCTTGCGTATCAGATAGTGGTACAGCGCCGCGCCGACGTGCACGGCGATCAGGACGCCCAACACGATCACGAGCCACCCATGTACGGCGAACGCAGTCTTGGACGCTTCCTTGTCGGGCGCCACGACGCCGGGCAGCGAGAAAAATCCGAAGATGTCGAGCGCGGGAAACAACGAGATGCCGATATAGCCGGCGATGGGCGCCGCGATCAGCAATCCGTACAGCGCCCAGTGCGACAGGTGACTGATGACGCGCTGCCAGGGTTCGATCGTCGGCTCGTCGGGCGGTGCGCCCTGCGTCGTCCGGTAGGTGAGGCGCAGTACGACCAGGATCAGGATCACGACGCCGGCGAGTTTGTGAGTGCCGTACAACGCGTTGGTCAGCGTATCCCAGATATTCAACGTGCCGCCGCGATGGACCATGTAGAAGCCCACCGGAAACTGCAGGGCGAGCAGTGCGACTGTCAACCAGTGAAGCAGGCGTGCGGTGTGCGAATAGATCTGCGTAGGTTCGCGCGAAGTCGACGATCGTCGCATGCTGGTGTCTCCAGGCTCGATGAGCGCGGCGACGACGACGGCCGCGCGGCGCAGCCATTATGGGGTTGGCCGGAATGGGGACAAGTGATTGACCCTGCGCAACGCAAGCCTTGACGTTCGCCTCACGACGCGTAGGCCCCGGCTGCGCCATGCTGGTTCGGATGACTGCCCAGCCATTCGAGTTCGGCCAGAAAGAAGACGACAATCGCCTGTAACAGAACCCAGGTCATGCCGAACGGAGTAAGTGTCAATCCGGCGCCCGACACGACCCAGATACTCGCTGCGACCCAGACGAAATTGCCGGCGGCCAGTAGCCGTACACCGTGCCGCGACGGCGAAGCCTGCAGCGCCAGGCTTGCCGCCAGGCTGACGGCGCCGAGCAGGATCAATCCCGAAACAGTCAGCCACGAGGCGGGCAGCCCCAACCATGACGACATCTTTTCGGACGCGCCGAAATGCGTGATCGCCATTGCGGCGCCGCTGGCGGCATCGAAAGCGAGAATCCGGCGCAGCATCAGGGTGGACGGTTGCATCATGATCATGACTCCTCGAATGGTCTGGAAAGGAGTCGTGATGGTGTCGTCGATCGCGTCGCGGGTCGATTACCTGGCAGGTCATCGCCGATCCGCCGCGCCGGTATCGCGACGGACCAGTCGAACCGCCCGCTGGACGGCGCTACTGCATGCAGGCCTTGGAGGCCGCCACCGTGATACGGATGAGCTGGCTGTCGCCGCCCCCGAAGACGTTCCCGCCGGTATAGGTCAGGCAACCCTCGCCCTCGTAATACGTCTCGACCCGCTGTGCATCGTTGCCGAAGTAGAACGGAATCCAGCGCTTGCCGGTTTCGTGACGCGTCATGTCGTCCGGAGCCTTGATGAGTCCGGTCACCTCCGACATCACCATGCCGATCTTGAGTTTGGAGAATTTGCTGCCGGGCCGGATCTTGCCCACGATCTCGCCTTCGAAAGTCCCGTCGGCCGACTTCACCGTCGTGGTGTCGCCGGCAGGTGTCGGGGCGGCA
>JBGSTN010000410.1:0-4336 GCA_041736455.1 Burkholderiaceae bacterium
CGTCGGTCATGCGCGGATTCAAGGCCAGCGCCTGGCGAAACGAGACGATTGCCGCATCGAAGTCACGCTCGGCCAGCTGCCGCTTCCCGGCAATGTAGGCTGCCTCGTCGGGCGCGACGCCCGCCGTGACTCGCAGGGTCGGTTCGATCCGGGGACCACCGGTTTTTGCCGACGCATCCGAATCGACCTTGACGCTGCTGCAGGCGGCGAGCACGGCAGCAACGAGTGGCAACAACGTGACAGCTTTGATCATCGCAATACTCCAGCAACCAGCATTCAGTTCTTGTCAACCACCATTGGCGATCGGTCCGAGCACTTTCATCACCTGAATCAGCGACGGTCCGAGCAACACGAGCAGCAGCGAGGGGAAAATGAAGAATATCAACGGGAAGAGCATCTTCAGAGGAAGTTTTGCCGCTTCTTCCTCGGCGCGCTGCCGTCTCTTGACGCGTAGTGCGTCGGATTGCACACGCAGCGACTGGCCGATGCTCGTGCCGAATCGATCGGCCTGCAGCATCATCGCGACGAAACTGGTGACCTCTTCGATGCCGCTGCGGCGGGCGAGATTGCGCAGTGCTCTCTCCCGGGTGGCGCCGACACGCATTTCGATCGATACGAGATTGAGTTCATCGGCGAGGTCGACACTTCGCGTCGCCATGTCCTGTGCGGCGCGTGCAATGGCGGCGTCGAGACCCAATCCGGCTTCCACGCACACCACCAGTAGGTCCACGGCATCTGGAAACGCGTTGAAGATTTCGCGCTGGCGACGGGTCGCGCGACGGTTCAGCCAGATCGTCGGCAGATAGAAACCCAGTACTGCACCGGCGAGAAGCGAAGTCGCCAGTTCGACGAGATCGAGATCGACGCCGGCGACCGCCAGACCCGTCACGATCAGCAACGGCAAGGCGATCACGAGCACCAGCTTGGCGGCGAAGAACAGGGTCGCGGCGCTCTCGTCACGGATACCGGCCTGCATCAGCCGGCTCTTCAGGTCGCTCACCTGCTTGTCCGATGAGGTCGCCAGCCGCGCCATCGGTGTGGCGAGCCGTGCGGCCTTGTCCCATTTCTCGCGCCGCGCGGTGCGACGTGCTTCACCGGTCAGACGTGCGAGGCGATCGCGCGTCGGATTGCCCGGTGCGAAGAGGCTCGCCAGCCCATAAGTGCCGGCCGCGGCGGCGATGAATACCAGGGCAACAGTCGTGTAGTCCATTGGAGTAGTTCCAGAATTTGCCAGTTGTGCTCGAGCGCCTGTCGGCGATGCCGGTCCGTCGTGGCGGCTAGACTCGGATCTTCACGATGCGATTCAGCCAGACGATGCCTATCGCCACCATGCCGAGCGCTACCATCACCAGGGTGCGTCCCATATCGTCTTGCCACAGGCCCGCCATGAACGTCGGGTCGATGACGAAGAAGCCCAGCGCGGTGACGAACGGCAACGCGGTCAGTATCCAGGTCGACAGGCGCCCTTCTGCCGTCAGCACGCGCACCTGTCCCATCAGCTTGAAACGTTCGCGGATCAGGTGCCCGATCGTGTCGAGGATCTCGGCGAGATTGCCGCCGGTCTCGCGTTGCAGCATCACGGCGATCACGAAATAGCGCAGGTCATCGATCGGTACGCGGCGCGTCAGCGAGAGCAACGCGTCGCGCAGCGGGATGCCGAAGCCGAGTTCTTCGCTGACCTGCCGGAATTCCCCGGCGATCGGATGCGGCAGTTCATCGCCGATCATCTGCAGGCTGGGTGCGAACGCATGGCCGGCGCGCAGGGCGCGCGACACCAGTTCGACGGCGTCCGGCAACTGCTTCTCGATCAGGGCGAGCCGCTGGCGACGCCGGCGCAGCAGGGCCATGATCGGCAACACGAAGGCTGCGGCAATGGCCAGAGCGATCATCGGCAGGGGCAAGTCGAGCACGAGCGACGCAAAGCCCGCGATCAGCGCGTAGATCGCCGCGCGGCCGAAGAATCCGAACGCGCTGCCCGTGTCGCCCGCCTGGCTCAGGATCTCGCCGAACGAACCGTAGGATGGCATCTGCGCGATCATCTTCTCGATCGTGCGCTGTTGACGGCCCTGCTTGCTGCGCAACAGGCTCACGCCATCGGACTTGCGGGCCGTCTCGCGAAGCTGTCGGATGCGTCTATTCAGGCGCTTGTCGTCGCGGTTCTCGTTGGCGCCGGTCAGATCGAACAGACCATGTACCAGCAAGGCTGCCGCGATGAAGGCGGCCACGAGACCACCGATATACAGAATGTCCATCTGTGCGTGCTCCAGGAATCGGATTTCAGCGAATCTTGCGGCTCGGATCGAACAGGTCGAGCGGGACCTGGATGCCCTGCGCCTCGAGGTGGCCGAGGAACTGCGGGCGGACCCCGGTGGCTTCCATCTGGCCGATCACCTGCCCTTTGCGATCGACGCCGACCTGACGGAACACGAAGATGTCCTGCATCGTCACGAGTTCGCCTTCCATGCCGGTGATCTCGGTGATGTTCATCAGGCGACGCGTGCCGTCGATGAGTCGCTGCACCTGGATTACCACCTGGATCGCCGAAGCGATCTGTTGCCGCACGGCCCGCTGCGGCATGTCGAAGCCGGCCATGCCGATCATGTTCTCGATGCGGCTCAGCGCGTCGCGTGGCGTGTTTGCATGGACGGTCGTCATCGATCCGTCATGGCCGGTGTTCATCGCCTGCAGCATGTCGAAGGCTTCCGCGCCGCGGACCTCGCCCACGATGATCCGGTCCGGACGCATCCGCAGGCTGTTGCGCACCAGCTCGCGCTGGCCGATCGCCCCTTTGCCCTCGATGTTCGCGGGACGCGTTTCGAGCCGTGCCACGTGGGGCTGCTGGATCTGCAGTTCGGCCGCATCCTCGATCGTGACGATCCGTTCGCGATGACTGATGTGGCCCGACAGGATGTTGAGCAGCGTCGTCTTGCCCGATCCGGTACCGCCGGAAATCAGCACGTTCAGGCGGGCCCTGACCAGGCCTGCCAGCATCTGGGCCATCGAGGCATTGAGCGTACCGTTGCCGATCAGGTCCTTCATGCCCAGCGGTGCGCCGCCGAAGCGGCGGATCGACAGGACCGGCCCACTGAGCGACAGCGGCGGAATGATCGCATTGACCCGCGAGCCGTCGGCCAGACGCGCATCGACCATCGGATTGGATTCATCGATCCGGCGACCGACGCGCGAGACGATACGATCGATGATGCGCATCAGGTGCTCGTTGCTGTCGAAGCGCACCTCGGTTTCCTCGAGCAGGCCATGACGCTCGATATAGACCTGCTCGGCACCGTTGACGAGAATGTCGGAGATCGACGTGTCGGCAAGCAGCGGTTCCAGCGGACCGAGGCCCAGCACTTCGTACTCGACATCCTTGACCAGCGAAGCGCGTTCGGCCGCGTTGATCACTTCGCCCGATTGCGCCAGCACCCGTTCGATCAGATTGCGCAATTCAAGACGAACCGCCTCCCCGGGCATCTTGCCCATCGCTTCGAGGTCGACCTCATCGAGCAGTTGCTTGTGCAGGCTGGCCCGCAGGTTGCGATAGCTGGCACTGCGTTGCTGACGCACCTTGCCCGATGCGTCGGCGGTCGGCCGGCGATCGATCGCCAGTCCCTCGATCGCCGGGTCGGCGGACCCTTTCTTCGGTGCGCCTGGCGATGCATTGAGTTTGTCGCGCAACAACATGGCTTACCCCTTGGAAAATTTCGGCAATATCGGTGCACGCAGACTGAATGCACGCTTGAGGGCGCTGACCGGGCGATCGACCCGGGCGATCTGGTCAGCGAGTTCATTGACGGCATCGGAGACCGGGCCGCGCTTGCGATACTTGAAGACAGGGATCGCGTGGTTGATCGCATAGGTCACTGTCTTGAAGTCGTTCGGCACACGCAACGACACCGGGCAGCCGAGGGCCTTCTCGACATCGGCCACGCAGATGTCGGTGTTGCGCTCGAAGCGATTGACGATCACGCGCACCTTGTCACGCTCGTAACCCAGGCCATGGAACACCGCACGCAATCGCTTCGCATCGTGGACGTTCGGCAAGGCGAGCTGCATCACCATGTAGATGACGTCGGCTGCATCCAGGCCGCGCAGGATGCGCGCGTCGAGCACCCGACCCGCATCGATCACCACGATGTCGAAGCGCGTCCGCGCGACTTCGATCAGGCGTTCGATCGCTTCGGGCTCGAGTTCCAGGCCGGCCTCCGGAGACTCCGGCGCTGCGAGCACGAACAGCCGGTCGAAGACCTCGGTCATGCTGGACTCGACCAGATCGGCATCGATACGCGAGATGTCGTGACACACGTCGGCAATGCTGCGCACCGGCGCGTCCTCG
>JBGSTN010000421.1:0-2821 GCA_041736455.1 Burkholderiaceae bacterium
GTGGCGCCCGCGCCGACCGCGAGCGCCCTTGCCATGAATCGTCGCCTTGCGGCAGTCGCGGCGCGCATCATCTCGGACGTCAGGAAATCTTCTGGCGCCGCCTGCAGGCGTCCTGGCATCTGCCGATGATCAGTGCGTGGCTTCATCGTGAGCGCACACGCGTCTTGCGGACCCTGAGAGGCCGGATCATGGGCACCGCGGCATCGGGGACCTCGAAATGGTTTGCGAGGGCCAGAGCCGAATCGCCATTGCGACCACTCTTCTCATGGAGGGCGGCCACATTGATACAAACCATTCGGCAGATGTTGGTCATCGTGATGTCGCTGACCACATAAAAGATGAAATTGCCCTGTTTGCGCCGACTGAGGACACCCGCGGCATACAGGGTGTTGAGGTGGCGGGAGACGTTCGATTGAGTGGCACCCGTCTCGGTGACGATCTGCGAGACCGATTTGGCCTCAATGCAGATTGCGTGCAGGATGCGCAGGCGCATGGGCTCGGCCAGGAGGCTGAAATAGCGTGATACCGCCTCGAAGACGGGATTCGCATCATGTTCGATCGCACCACGGGCAGCGTGGTTCAAGGCGTGTCTCCGGCCCGCCCGCAGGGGGTGCGCGCAGCGTGGCATCGTTCGTGATTTCAAATGACTGTATGCGTAAACACGCATGCAGTCAATCTGCCTTATGCTGCCGAGATGTCACGCAAAATGCAAGCAGGCATCGAATGTTCCGTCGGCGCCGCCGGCCACGATGAGCCACCGACTGCCGACCCGGTTCGGCGCACATTGCTGGCGCGCTTTGCCATGGCGCCGATTGCCATGGCGCCGTTGGTCCTTCGATCGCGTTCGGCGGCGGCGCGGACCGGTGTCGAACCACGGTCTGGTGCTCTGCCTGGCGCGGTAGCACTCGCGCAATGGCTCATGGAACCAGCCTTCGGTCCGGCGGTCGTCCTGTTCTCGAGGAAGGGCTGCGCATTCTGCGAGATCGTCAGGCGGCAGCAACTCATGCCGTTGCGATCGGACCCTGCCTATGACGACGTGCAGATATTCGAAGTCGATATCGGTGACGATGCACCGTCACTGACGCACAGCGAGTTGCTCGCACGCATCACCGGACGCAAGTCGACGCCACAGGCCGATCCGATTTCTCCGGCCGAACTGGCGAAAGCCCTGTCGATCAGGCTCGCCCCCACGATCCAGTTCCTGGGGTCGGCCGGAATCGTTGCACCCGCGCTGGTCGGATATTCGGGTCCGGATTTCTACTGGGCCTATCTGAGCGATCGTATTGCGGGCGCGCGCGAATCAATGGAAATGCACCGACTCGGGCGCGACGTCGTTCGGTAGCTCAGCGTGCATCAGATCGCCCCGGTTGTTGGGATACAGCGGCGCGCCACAATCCTCGCAATACTCGGGCTCGGTGACGTCGCGCCAGACATGAATCTTGTTGACGCCGGCATCGACGAGGTGCTGGCGAATCTGGTCCAGTGGCGAGGGATCGTCGGTCTCGCTCTCGGCACCGAGCAAGGGCCACATCACCCCATGTGCAATTTCCTCACCGTCGGCGTCGATGGCCAGGCCGACCCGGTACTCATCGATCCGCTCGCCGCCGAACGCGGCGATGATCGCGTGGATCTGGCTCGCTTCGACTGCCAGCGCATGCGTCAGAAAATGCACCGAGGCGCGAATGTTGAACGGTCTCACCCGTCGATCCGATTCGCGCATGTTCAAGTGATAGGCGTCCGGCAACAGGCACTCGAAACCGCAGCCGGGCAGGACCTGTTCGACCAGTTCGCGCGCATGCTCGACCCAGCGCTCCAGCGCCTGCACGCGGCCACCCTGATTGCGCAGGTCGACCGCCTGCCACTGGAACACGGCACCACCGGACGGGACAGCCACTGCGCCGACGAAGAAGCGCGCGTCGGCGAGCATCTCGGCGCTTTCGGGCAGGCGGCCGATCGACTTGGTGTCATTGCCACGTACGGCAGCCATGCCGAGGCGGCGGGTAAGCTTGCGCAATTCGCCATAGTCGCGCGGGAGCTGATCGACGCTGTAGACGGCCGGTGCCATGAAGAAGCGCGCTTCGGGCATCAACACGTGGTCGCGCCAGAGACCGGCGATCGACCTGGCGAGCGGCGCCGCGATCGGACCGGCTGGAATATTGAAGCGCGTCCAGGCGACGACCGGTGCGGCAACGAGCAGGATCTGCCACGTCTGTCCGTCGACTTCGACAACGAGGGATTCAGCGACTTCTTCGACTGTTTCGACGAGCGCGCCATAGGCTTCGAGATCGGTCTGGTGAAGTCGATCGAGTGCGTCGTACAGTGCCTGGGGGTGGCTGTCGTCGAGCATCGCTTCGAGGCGCGCGGCGATCTGCGCCTCCCAGAAGCGGTCTTCGACGCGGCTGCCGGAGTTCGCCATCCCCAACGCGCCCGTCACCAGCCGTTCGGCATCGGCCGACAAGTGCGCTTTGCGATCGCGACTGCTTCGCGCGGGGCGGGATTGCTTCATTGAGGCTCCAGAAACATGGCTGCGAGTGAGGATAGGGACGAGTGCAAACGATGAGCCCGCCAGCAGGATCGTTGACGTCGGGAAGCTAGTGTAACAACCTACGCCACGACAAGTGCAGCCGGCGCATGCGGAAGGTTAAGATGCTCGAAACAGCTGTCGAACGGGTCTGCGGCGCGTGCCGACGGACCGACACCTGCGCCCGGCCGGAATGTGCGCGATCCAGCAAGCGCCGGCCTCGGCGCAGGCGATTGCCAGCCCAAGGAATCCCGACCAATCAAACCCGGATCCTCATGACCTCGTGTGCCACCTGTCATC
>JBGSTN010000430.1:0-1954 GCA_041736455.1 Burkholderiaceae bacterium
CCGGCGATGCCGGCGGCAAGCCCCGGGCGATCGGCAAGAAACGTGCTGCCGCAGCACGAGGTCAGCGTATCGGGCTGCAGGTCGATGAAGTACGCGAGGCTCAAGCCCGCATCGGCCCAGGCGAGTGGTACCAAGCCGAGCAGAAGGCGGTACTTTCGGCGCGTCAGCGGATAGTCGGTCGCGACGAGGTCGGCACGGTGCAGCGCAAGCCAGATGCCGGCTGCGAAGAACAGCGCCAGCTTGACGAACAGTGCGGGGAAACCGTATACGCTAGCGTTGAAACTGCCGAAGGCGCACATCGCTCCCACCAGCAACGGCGCCGTTCGATCGGCGTTGTAGACCATCAGCAGCACCGCGATGCCTTGCAGCAAAAGCACCTGTGCGATCACCGTGGCGACGAGTTGCGTGCGTCGTTCGAGTTCGATCTGCCGCCGGGTTCCTTGATCGGGATTCCAGTGATTCAGCAAGACCATGGCAAACCGGCCCGCCCATCCGATCGCAACCGCATCGATTGCGGCGATCAGCAGCAGCGCCAGCACCGGCGCATGCATCAGCATGGCGCCGGTCCGCGCAACCGTCCGTCGATCATGCCGACCACGCGGTCGACCACCGGCGAATCGATGATGCGACGGTCGTGGGTGGCGATGACGATCGTCTTGCCGACGGGCTTCAGCGCGGCCAGGATGTCCAGGAACTGTGCCGCGAGCGCGCTGTCGAGATTGGCCGTGGGTTCATCGGCAATCAGGATCGGCGGATCATTGATCAGTGCCCGCGCAATCGCCACGCGCTGCATCTCGCCGCCCGACAGCAATTCCACCCGGGTGCCGACGCGGTGGTCGATGGACAGGCGCTGCATGACTTCATTCGCCCGGTCGACCAGCTTGCGATACGGTAGCCCCTTCGGATACGCGGGCACCATCACATTCTGCAGGGCTGTCATGCCCGGAATCAGGTTGAAGCGCTGGAAGACGAATCCGAAGTGCTGCCGGCGTGCCCGGGCCAGATGGTGTTCGGGCATCGACGACAGCAATTCGCCGGCGAGTCGTACACGGCCTTCCGTGGGTCGCGCCGCACAACCGATCAAGGTGAGCAGCGTGGTCTTGCCGGAACCACTGGGACCTTCCAGGACGCTGACGCATCCGCGCGCCAGTGTGAGGCTCACGTCGTGCACTGCCACCACTTCGTTGGGCTGACCTTCGTGAAAGCGCTTGGTGACGTGGTCGAGTTGGATCATGACGGGTTCACCGCATCACCGCATCGGGGTCGGCTGAAGCGGTCCGCCAGATCGGCACCACGATAGCCGCAAGAAAGGGCAGCACGGCCAGCAGCGCGAGCGTGGCCAGTTGCAGACCATCGAAGGCGGGCACGGGTGTGAACCGTGGATACAGTACCGACCAGCCGGCGAGCGCCGGCATCAGCAGCGGTGCATCGAACAGGAACACATGCGCGTAGGCCGCCAGCGTGCCGGCCAGAAACGCCGTCGCAGCGATCAATGCGGCTTCCCACAGTTTCATCTGGATGATGTCGCGCGTTTCCCAGCCCACTGCCTTCAGGATGCCGATTTCGCGCCGTTCCTGTAGGGACAGGCCGCTGGCCTTGTCGAACACCAGAATGCCGAAAGCCAGCACGGCCGCCGCCAGCATCGCCAGCACCAGGCCCTCGCGCCAGCTGAACATCGCTTCATAGGTGCGAAGCAGGTCGGTACGCGTGATGACCCGATGTTCGCGCAACAACAGACCGGTCTTCTCGGCAACCTTCGCGACCTCGGCCGGGTTGCGCACGCGCAGCGCGATGTCGGTGAACTCGTCCGGCGCGAGTCGGAAGAAGCGTCGAAAATCCGCTTCCGACAGCAACACGAGGTCGGTGCTGACACTGGCCGCGCCGGCGTCGAGCACTGCCTTGACCTTCAGGTTCAGGAACTCGCCGGCCGGCGCGACGAGATAGATGCGCTGGC
>JBGSTN010000435.1:0-4973 GCA_041736455.1 Burkholderiaceae bacterium
CGGCACGTCGTACCGGCACGAAGCCGCGGGCGACGCGCGATTCGCCGTGCTCGAAGAGCGCATCGCGATGATCGAATACGAAGCCACCGAGCGACTGACCGCACTCGAGTCTCAGGTCGCCACGCTGTCGGCGCAACTCGAGGCACTCAAGAGCAAGTCCGGGTAGCGAACGCATCGGCGTCATGAGCTCGGATGCGAGGCAGCACCTTTCATTGCGCAGGCCCGGGAAGCGAAAGCGCATTCGGTCGAGGGTTCCTGGCCTTGCATTCCGGCGACCCAGCTCTTCCGGGACCGGTTGCACGACGATCCGGGCCAGCTCGAAGGGGACTTCGCGGAACACCAAACCATGGTCTTGTTGCCCGTGCGTGTCCACGTTCGCGGCACTGCAATCCCCGGTGCGCGCCAGGCGACTCCTGAGGTCTCTGCCCGAGCGGTCGCCCGTCGCATCCCTGCCGGGTCGCCGTGCCTGCCGAGTCAAACTCGATTTGAGCGGGGAACACCCCGTTCTTCCCTGGATGGCGCGCCGGCGCACCTTCCTATGATCATGGAATTGCTGCCACGGAACGTTGGCAGAGCGAAACCATTACCGTCACATATCGCGGCAGGATCATGGCAGATACGCGCACCGTGCTGATTCAGTGCGGAGACCACTTCGAAAACCAGACGCGCGTCGAGGCGCTGTCCAGCGCCATCCTCGCGATGGGCCACAAGCCTGTCGTGTTGCTGTATGCGCCTGGAAAGGGCGACATCTTCCGTCGAACTGGCGCTACCGTCGTCTACCTGAACAATTACCTGCGCAAGTCGCGACGCTACCCGGCAGAGTCCCTCGAGAGCGCCGTCGTGATGAACGTTTCGGTGGCGAACCTCATTGAGGTGGAAGCCAGGCGCCTCCCCTCGCTCGCATGGCAAGGCCAGCTCAAGAAGACCCTCGCCGACGGCTCCAGGTACCTCAAGGCAGTTCAACGGCTACTGGACGATGTCAAACCCGATCGGGTCGCGATCTGGAACGGATACACGGGCTATGCCGCCAATGCCCTGCGCCTGCTCTGCAAGGCCCGCGGCATCCGCGCCGCCTATCTCGAGCGGGGCCTGCGCCGGGACTCCCTGTTCATCGATTCCCAGGGCGTGAACGGCGCCTCGACTTTGCTGAGGTTCGATCCTCAGAGCCGGCCCGATCCCGACAACACGGATCGGGAGCGTCTCGCGCGCTGTTTTCCGTCGCGAATCCCACAAGGAACGGCGCTGGCGAGGACTGACGGCAAGCGAAGCATCCTGTTCCCGATGCAAGTGGAGCTGGACACCAACATCCTGCTCTACAGTCCTTACTCGTCGATGCGACAGGCGTTTCTGGCAATCCACCAGCAGTTCGACTCGCCGACGACCGAGTTCATCGTCAGGCCGCATCCGGAAGAAGTCCCTGGCCAAATGTCCAACATTCCTGCCTTCGAACGCGTCAAGGTCACGCGCGAGGGCACGCTGAACGATTGGATCGATTCCTGCGATCTCGTCGCGACGATCAACAGTACCGTCGGCCTGGAAGCGCTGCTGCGGGGCAAACCGGTGCTGGCGCTGGGCTCGTCGATCTATTCCTCGATCTGCCCGGCAACGGGTTCGGGTGACGACATAGACGCGTATCGGGTTCCAGACGATCGGCTCGACAAGTATCTGGTCGAGTTGTGCAGCTCGAACCTGCTGATTGCAGGCAGCGACTTGAACCAGCAAGCGGTAGCCAGGCAACTGGATCTGGCCGAATCGGGAACCACGCAATGGCGGCGACCCGCGACTACGCTCGCGGAGGTTGCAACCGTCACGCGTCATCTCGATTGCAACGAAACGATCGACGTCGACGTCGCAATGGATCCGGCCAAACCACTAGACCTCACATATCGAAATACTCGGCAGCGACTCGACATGGGCTTGCTCAAGGCGCAGCTGTTTCCAGGCATCGCCGCTGAGCGAATCAGATTGCGGGCCGCGACCATATCGGACCATCGCGCCCAGGTGCTCGTGGTCGACGAAGGCTGGCGTGGCCGGCCCAGCAAATATCTTGCCGTTGCCAACAACTATGGCGTGGTTCTCGCCGACTCCGGTCAATGACATGGCAAATCTGATCACCATCCTCGACGAACCCACGTCTCATCAGGCAGCTACATGGATCGCGTTGACGTCGACGATCGCAACAGAGCAAGTGGTCTACGTGGATGGCCCGTGGAATGTCGACCTGCTCGGGCTGACTGTCCTCGAGTCGCGCGAGGCGATGTATTCGGCAGCATCAGCTGCTGACCGCCTGTACATCTTCGGACGCAGGGATCGCCATGTCGACGACCGCCTGCTGAGCAGTTATCTCGGCAATCGCGCCGGCAAGATCTACTGGATTCATGAAGACGGCATCGCCCGCTACATGCCCGAGCGCAGTCGAGAGACAGGTGCACCGGACCTGCTGTTCATCTTTCCCGGCCCGATCCTCCCGCTGAACCTCGGTTCGCACCAGCGCGCTTTCAACTTGCTCAGAAACCTGCATGCCTGCGGGCATTCGATCGACGTGCTGATCCCGGCGAACGACCAGCAAGAAGTCGTGGACGCTGCCCTCAGGTGTTTCGCGACGAATGTCCATACCTATGAATACAAACGCCGGCATTATCCGCGCTGGAAACTCCTGGCGCGGGGAGCCGACAAGCTTTGGCGACGGATGCTCGGACTGCCCGTGGCCCTTCCAGATCTTTACAGCGAGCGATCATTCACCAAGCCGGTCAATTCGGCCGCCAAATTGGTGCGCTCGCTCCACGAGAAGCATCGTTACCGGACCATCGTGGTCTCGTATGCGTGGATGATGCGTGTCGTTCGGCACCTCACCACGTGGCGCTCCGAATTCCATCTGGTCTGCGACACGCACGATGTGCAATTCGTGAGAAATCAGTCTCAAAACGGCCGATGGGGACGGCTCCTCGCTTCGACGAGACACGAGCGCAACCTGGAGTTGCGCCATCTCGAAGGGGCGGATACCGTGATCGCCATTTCCGAATCGGACGAAAGGGTGCTCAGCCGACACCTGAAACGCGCGAAGGTCATCCGAGTGACGCCAGGCTTCGACTACGCGCGAACGAGCTTGACGCGAAGGTCTCGCAACGCACCGGTGAACTTCGGCTTCATCGGTGGCAAGATGGAAGCCAATGTGCTCGCACTGCGGCAGATTCTCAAGCAGTGGTGGCCGGTGATCCGCCAGTACTCTCCGGACAGCAAACTCTATCTCGCCGGCACCGTTTCGCGTCAGGAAGACATCGAGCGGCTGACGTTCTTCGACGAGTCAATCGTCTCGCTGGGTTTCGTCGACGACCTGAATGCCTACTATGCCCGGTTCGACGTCGCGCTGAATCCTGTAGTCGTCACCGGCGGGCTTAATTTCAAGAGCGTCGAGGCCGTACTCTACGGCAAGCACCTGGTGACCAACACGATGGGCGCCGCATGTCTCGGCGCCGACTTTCCGTGCAATGTCGTCGAGTCTCCGACCGATCTCGTGCCGATCATTGCCGAAATCGAGCGCGACAACTGGGCGGACCTGAGCCGCCGTACCGCGGCACAACGGAATGCGGCAAGTCGATTCGGCAACGAATTTTCCAGTCGCCAACTGTCGACACGGCTCGGATCGGCTAAAGCCGCGACGGCGGATTCAACTGAATAATCGACGTTCCCGACAACCGCTGATGCAACGCCGACAGCCCTGACGTGCTGTCGACGATCACGGCGTCCTGCTGATCCCCGCAGATGGCTCAGCGGGTGCCGATCACGCAAATATCCGACTCGATCCAGGAGCCCGCTCGATCAAGCAACGGCCCGCGCTCGAAATTCCGGGCGCCGCGTTACCCGTGCAACCAGGTTCGCTCCAGGGCGCTAGTGAAGCACGCCGACGATCGCCTGCGGCCGCGCGCTCACGTTGTCAGGCGCATCGCTGCGCGCTTCGTCGCGTAGTGTGACGACGCCCGGCGAAGTCAGCGCATTCAGGAACCCGACCAGATCATCGATTTCGTCGTTCACAAGCCCGAGTCTTCTCACCAGCGGGCTGCTGCCTTCATGGGGCGCACCGCCCGCGTTGTAGAAGTCGATTACCGCACGCAAGGTGGCCAGACCGCCGTCATGCATGTAAGGCGCGGTCAGGGCGATATTGCGTAGTTGCGGCGTGCGATACCGCCATCGATCGATCGGATCCAGTGTCACCTCATAGCGGCCGAGGTCTTCCGGCACCGGCAGTCCTACCGATTGGATCAGGGCGAAGGGCACCTCATGGAAAACGTCCGGCGCCGCCTGCACCCGCACGGTGGCTGGCGGATGTTGCCGTCTTTGCTCGCGTTGCCAGCCGTAGCCTGTGTCATGAAAACGTTGATCGGTGAACAAGGCATCCGTGGGGCCGATGAGATGACATTTTGAACACCCGGCTTTGCCGGTAAACAGATCGAAGCCGCGCTGCGCCTGCAAGTCGATCGCGTCGGCCTGCGTGCCGTAGCGCCAGCGATCGAACGGAGAATCGCCGGCAATCAGCGTACGTTGATAGGCCGCCAACGCGTGGCCGACCCGGTCGGGTGTCGGCGGCGCGCCGAACGCGCGTTCGAAAAGGCCGCGATAGTCGGGCAGTCGGCGCAGCGTTTCCATCACATGGCCGACTGACGGATTGGCCATTTCATCTCGCGACAGCAGGGGCGAGAAGAACTGGGTCTCGAGCGACGAGTCGCGGCCATCGACGAACAGGCGATCGTAGTAGCCGACGTTGAGCACGGTAGGGGCATTTCTGCGTACGGTGCGGCCGTTGATACCGACCGCCACCGACAGTTCGTTGTTGGCGAAGCCTTGTTCGGGCACGTGACACATTCCGCACGACTGCGTGCCGTTGTGCGAAAGACGACGATCGAAGAACAGCTTGCGTCCGAGGGCAATGCGTGCCGGCGTCGGCTCGCTGCCCGCAGGGTGCTGCAACGGTGGCA
>JBGSTN010000500.1:0-1924 GCA_041736455.1 Burkholderiaceae bacterium
CTCGCCGGCCAGCACCGCGAAACCCCGGCCGCTCTCACCGGCCCGCGCCGCTTCGATGGCCGCATTGATCGCCAGGATCTCCGTCTGGCGTGCGATAGCGCGAATCGTCTCGGTCATTTCCGACAAACGCTTCACGTCGGACATCAGTTCCTTGAGCAGTGAACGCTCCTGCGCGATCTGCGCCGGCAGTGTCTGCACGAAGCTGGCCAGTTCGTTGACGATCCGACTGTTGAGCTCGATGTTCGACTGCATCTCGTCGCTCTGGCTCTGCGCGTCGTGCAGGTAGCCGATCAGGCCGGTGGACAGTTCGCGCAGACCGGTGAGCCGCTTCATGAAATGAAGCGCCGAGTGTTCGGACAGGCCGACCGCGCGCTCGAGTTGACCGAGCACCTGCACGTCGAGTTCGCGCATGCCGGCCACTGCCGGACAATCCTGTTGCCCGGCGGGATCGAATTCGGGCGGTTGGCCGAACAGTCGGGATAGACGAGCCCACCAACGGGTCGTCAGGGTAGAGGAGGCCTGCGCGTCACGGCGCGGTTTCATTTCAGGTGCCGGGCAGGACTTGCTTGATGACCTTGATCAGATCGACACCGCCGATCGGCTTGACCAGCCATCCGGTCGCTCCGAGCTTCTTGGCTTCGTCGCGCTTGGCCTGCTGGCTTTCCGTGGTCAGCGTCAGGATCGGCGTGAAGCGCAGGATCTTGCGCGCATTCCGGATCAATTCGATACCGTCCATCTTCGGCATGTTGATATCGGTGATGATCAGATCGGGCTTGGCTCCCTTGTTGATCTTCGCCATCGCCTGCTCGCCGTCACTCGCGGTATCGACCTTGAATCCCGCGATCTCCAGTGAGCTCTTGAGGCTCATGAGCATCGTGGCGGAGTCGTCGACCAATAGAATGCTTTTCATCAATGCTCCTGAGTACGGGCCCCGTGAGCGGTATGCGGCGGCCGCCCGATACCGGCAAGTGTTCGTGCGCTGCAGACGGATCGACCCGTCCGCAGACAGACCGGCTCATTTCCTATCGGCCGTTCCGCGACCAACTTTAATCGGCGTCTCGCATCGTCAGTCGACGCGCAGGACGCCGGCAAGATGCGGGTCGGTCGGCGGCGCTGCGACTCTGGGACGCAAAGCCAACAGCACTTGCAGGACAGCGCCATGGACGTGTTCACACTTGCCCAGATGGACGGCCGGCGCGGGGTGCTTCTGCAGCCATTGCGCCAGGCTCTCGGCGTCGTCGGCGACCACGTTGCCTTCGAGCGCAGCGTACTTCTTCAGATATCGAATCGTCATTGCAGCAGCCCCTTGGGGTTGAGGACCATCAGCACGCCGCCGTCACCCATCAGCGCCGTACCGGCGAAACCGGTCAGCCCCGCAAGCACGCCTTCCATCGGTTTGAGAATGATGTCGCTGGCACCGTGGAACTGATCGACGAGCAGGCCTACGTTGTCGTTGCCCAGCCGCACCACCAGTACCGCGAATTCGCCTTCGTCGTTGCGCAGCGGTTCCGTGTCGAGCGCCAGCAGGTCGTTCAACGCGCGCAGCGGCACGATACGGCCCCGCAGCACCGTAGTGCGGGCGTGCTTGAAGCGGTGGATATCATCGCCATGCACGCGCACGGTCTCGACGATCAGGTCCATCGGCACGCCGAATCGCCGGCCGGCACTTTCGATCACCATCACGTGGGTGACGGCCATCGACAGAGGCAGCGACATGCGGATCGTGGTGCCCTTGCCCAGCGCGCTCGACAAGGCGACCGTGCCGTTGATGCGCTCGACCGCGGTACGCACCACATCCATGCCGACCCCGCGCCCGGAAAGATCGGAGATCGTTTCGGCGGTGGAAAAGCCGGGCAGGAAGATCAGTTGGACCGCGTCCTCGTCGGACAGCGTCGCGGCGCGCTCGGGAGTGATCAGCCCGCGC
>JBGSTN010000501.1:0-7743 GCA_041736455.1 Burkholderiaceae bacterium
GCAGCGTTGCTGCCGCGGCGCCGAGGCCCGCGTAGATCAAGGCGAGCCAGACGAGGTGGCCTGGCAGCCAGAACTGCGCGAAACCGAGATTCACATCGGGCGGGCCCGAGAGGCTCCATAGAATCTGCGTGAAGCTGGCCAGCAGAAGCGTGCAGTAGAGCAAGGAGTGCACGAGGTCGACGGAATATTCGGTCGCGATACGAATATCCTCGGCGATCCGGCCATCCGGGTTGTCATGATGGCCGGACAGCTCGCTCAACTGGTATTGGCGCCCGTGGCGGATCCACTGCTCCATGATGCGCCCAGTCACGTCGTCGCGCCATGCGATCTGCATCCGGCGTCGAGTCGTCAGATGCAGCGTGAGAACCGCCATGTTGCCCAGCACGATCAGCACCAGATAACCCACTTGCCGAACCAGCCGGGCCATGTCGCGCTGCTCGACGGCATCGAACAGGTGCCGGTTCCACTCGTTGAGCGCGACGGGAACGACCACCTGCGCGATCGTCAGCACGATCAGCGACAACGTGAACAGCCAGGCCCGCCGCTTCTGCGTGCCCAACCAGAAAGCGATGATCACGCGTGCGTTGCTCAAGCGCTGCGAGTCTGCGCAGGTCGACGCGAGACTTCCGTGGTACGGCTTGCCTTCGGGCCTTCTCGGTCGACGGCGGGAATCAGCGCGAACGCAAGCAGCCAGGTATCGATGGCCAAGGGTAGCGGCGACGACTGGTGAGAAGATCCGGATACGGGCATTTGTCGACTGGTGATCTGCAAACCGACCGTTGCAACGACCACCGCGATCGCTTGTCTCAGGAAGGGCCGGTCGGCAATGGCCACGTTCGCATCGCGCGGGGGCTTGTCCATCGGCCCATCATGCATGCTTTCGCCGGTCAATGCCAGTACCGGCAAGCAGTCTGTGACCAGGTTGATCAAGAACAGTTGTATGGGCAACAGTGCTGCCGTCCATCGGGCGATCGCAACCGCCGACCGTCGGCAGTTTGCCCGCCCGCCGCAGGCGCAGGAACCTTGCCGGCGGTGCAATCGGGCAATGATAGACTGCCGGGATCTGCACTGAATTTTCTTGGAGGCAAGCATGTCCGGGTATGTCGATAACCATCCTCTAGGCCGCGAGTTCCCGGAACTGCGCGACCGCATACATGAAATGAAAGCGGACAACATGCATTTCAGCAAGCTGTTCGGCGAGTATGAAGACGTGGATCGCGCGGTCGTTCGCGCCGAGCAGCGTCTCGATCTCCTGAAGGACGAGGACCTGGAGAAACTGAAATTCAAGCGGGTCCACTTGAAGGACGAGTTGTACCGGCTGCTCAACGAGCCCAAGTCGAGTTCCTGATTCTCGCCTCGGGTAGCGAGCTTCGGTCCTCCCGTCATGCGGGCGTCGAATCATCGTCGTGCATGCCATGCTGATCATCGGTGACATCGGCGGGACGAGTACCCGCCTCGCCCTTGTCGAACCGGGCGCCGAACCGGGTCGATATCTTCTGAAGGCTGATTACGCGAGCGGCGACTATCCGACGCTCGCACCGATCGTCCGCCACTTCATGGCGTCTTCGCCGACGACGGCCAGTGCAGCGTGTTTCTGCGTCGCCGGGCCGGTCGTGGACGGACGCGCGAGACTCACCAATCTTCCCTGGGATCTGAGCGAGGAGACGCTCGCGCACGATCTCGGACTCGGCCAGGTGACACTGCTCAATGATCTGCAGGCAGTTGCCTACGCGATCCCCTCGCTGGCAGCCGACGATATTCATGCGATCAATACGGGCCGTGCAGTACGCCACGGTCCCATCGCGGTCATCGCGCCGGGCACGGGGCTTGGCGAGGCCTTCCTGATATGGACGGGAGAGCGATATGTCGCCTGCGCCTCCGAAGGTGGCCACACCGACTTCGCACCGACCAATGAACGCCAGGCGCGGCTGCTGAGCTGGATGAGCGAACGTCACGAGCATGTCGGCTACGAAAGGGTCTGTTCGGGTTCGGCATTGCCGGACATCTACGACTTCGTGCGATCGCTGGATCCGTCTCGCGAGAATCCGGCCCTTGCGACAGCCATGCGCGATACCGACGATGCGTCACCATTGATCGTTGCTGCCGGGATGGACGACTCGCCGGATCCGATCGCCGCCGAAGCGTTGGACCTCGTCATCGAGATATGGAGTGCCGAAGCCGGCAACCTGGCGCTCAAGACACTCGCCACGGGCGGCGTCTACCTGGCGGGCGGCATGCCGATGCGACTGCTGAGCCGCATCCGTGTCGACCGATTCATGCAATCGTTCACCGCCAAGGGCCGCTTTGCCGGCCTGCTCGGCGCGATGCCCGTCCATGTCGTCAAGATCAATGCGGGTCTGCTGGGTGCCACCCAGTTCGGGCTCGCCATCCTCGCCCAGCACGCCCGGACCTGAGCAGGCGCCGGAGATCTCGGCGTTCCTGCCGGTTCCGTCAACAAGTCGGGCAATCTGGCGCCCGGCCGGACTCTCGGTGCAGCCACTGCCCGACCAGCCCGTCTGCATCGATCGGCAGGGTGGCATCGACGACGATCGTCCGAGAAAGTTCCATTTCGTCAAGCGCCTGCGCACTGTTGGAAAGTTTCTCCAGCACCGCGAGATCGGCCTCCGAGGCATCGCCCCCCGCTGCCTGACGTTGTTCGATACGCGATCGCAGGACGCTCGCGGGCGCCCGGCAATCGAACACCACGCACTTAGCACCAAGGCTTTCTGCCAGTTGCATGAAACGGGTCCGTTCATCCCGGCGCAGGAACGCCGCGTCCACGATGACGGGCCAACCGCCACCCATGGCAGCACGCACGATATCCTCGAGCCGCGAATAGGTGCGCGTCGTGGCGTCCGTGCCGTAGATGCCTTCGGGGACGCGTTCGGCCGACGACTCGTTCGCGGCAAGCCCGAACAATCGTTTTCTCTCGACATCGGAACGGACGCGAACGGCACCTGCAGCGGCAAGAATCGCCTGCGAGATGTAGGTCTTGCCGACGCCGGGCAGTCCGTGCATCAAGGCAACCGAGCGCTGCGCACTGCGCGAGAGGTCTATCGCCAGATCCAGATACTCGGACGCTGAAGGGCCCGCTCGACTCTTGCTTCCCTGGGCCGAAGCGATCGCTCCGACATGCGCCCTGACAAGGGCGCGACAGACGAGATAGAAGCGCAGCACCGGCAGTGACTCGTAGTCACCGCTTTCCTCGAGCCAGGCGTTGACGAATCGCCAGGCGAGATCCGCACGATGCCAGGCCAGCAGGTCCATCGCAAGAAATGCGATATCGTTGGCGACGTCGATCCATCGCAGATCCGCATCGAATTCGATTCCGTCGAATGCCGTGGCCTCGTCGCCGAGTTGAATGGCATTGCGCAAGTGCAGGTCGCCATGACACTCGCGAACGTAGCCGCCGCGACGGCGAGCCGACCAGTTTTCATCGAGTTCGGTGAGCTGCCTGATCAACCACTCGCGCAGCGCCGACCAATCCTGGCTGAAGGGCACGGCAGGTGCGGACGGATCGTTACCGAGTGATTGCTGCCAGCCATCGATGCCGGCAATCAGGCCGTCGAGTGTCCGCTCGATGGCCGCTCGTGTCGCAAAGCTAGTCTCCGGCGCGGCGATCGCGACATGCCGATGAAACGATGCGATTCGATGCGCCATCGTGTCGATGTTCCGCTCGGTCAGCCTGCCTGCGCTCAGGCGCTCACTCCACAGCGCCCCCTTCTCGAAACGGCGCATCTTGACCGCGAAATCGACGAAAGGTAGCGCATCGCCATCGGATAGCGCGTCACTTGCCGGGCGTTGTTCGCCGGCTGGCAACGGATCGACGAGCACCGGGCCATCGGGACCATCAAGGACACCGATCACGGCAAGATAGATATCGGGCACGAGACGTCGATTGAGCCGCACTTCTTCGTGGCCGTAGAAACATCTCGCATCGAGCGTGGAGAAATCGAGAAACGGCAGCTTCAAGGGCTTCTTGAACTTGTACGCAAACTCATCCGTCAGAATGACCCAGGCACTATGCGTTTCGATCAGTGTCGGTCTTGCCCCGTCGGTCGTGGCGAAGTGATCGCACAGGCGATCGATTCGCGCTCGCGCGCGCTGCAGATCGGATTCGTCAGTCCTCATCGGGCCGATTGTGCCAGCCGCGAGCCGCGAGTCGCGATGGTTCGCGAATCTCGAATGTCACAATGCTTTGTACCCCTTCGATCCCTAAGCCAACGTTTGATCCAGATCAATGTGCCGAGGGATACTTACGATATCGTCAAGAGCGATGACCCCTTTCGGATAGCGCCCATGCAAGTCACTGTCGACCCCACCGCCCGATTCATCGGGGCGCATCACGACATCCTCGTGGGTTTGACCCGTCTCAGGCTGCTAGCGCAGTTGAGTCCCAGTTTGCCGGAAGAACAGCGTCTGCGCCTGACGCAGGGCCTGCTCGATCTCGGGCGTCACGGCATCATCGATCATCATGCGGATGAGGAATCTGTCCTCTTCGCTCGGATGCTCGAAGTATCGAAAGGGACGTCCGATCACGAGCGTGTCGAGGCGATGATCCTGCGACTCACCCGCGAACATCGCACGATGGAATCGATCTGGAAGCAGCTCGAACCGGTCCTGGTCGAGATAGAAGCCGGCTGTCCGACCGACTTGCCGCTGACCCCGGCACTGCAATTGGTCGAGAAATACCAGGCACACACGCAATTCGAAGAATCGGTCGTGCTGCCGCTCGCCAACAGTCTTCTCGACAACGACGAGAAGTCGGCCATGGATGCGAACCTGCGACTACGCCACAAAGTGGATAATCTGCCGACTTACATCTGACCGGGCGCGCAACGCGATTGCGTCTCAGCGGGCGCGGACGGCGAGAGCGTCAAGCGGCCAGGTTGCTTGAATCGCCTTCGTCCGACAGCCCTGACCACGGCGTGGGTGCCGACAAGGTGAGATCACCCGGTTCATGGGGCGAGGTCCGCATGCCGGAACCGCCGTCGGTCTGGGAATTCGACGCACGAGGTTTTGCCGGACCAACACGATGGACGAGCTCCAGCCCCGCCGGATCCGTGATCGAGACCTCCCGCTGGCTCACTTCGATCAGCCCCTTGCGAACCAGGGTCGTCAACGTTCGGCTGACCGTTTCGATCTTCATGCCCAGATAACTGCCGATGTCCTGACGGCTCATTCGCAAGATGAACTGCCGATCCGAATAGCCCATCGCTTTCATGCGCGCCCCGGTGCGCAGCAGAAAACGGGCAAGACGCGACTCGGCGCAGAGCGCGCCGATCGCCGTCAATGCCAACTGCTCGTGGACCAGTTGCTGGCTGATGATTCGCAGCAGCACGTCGTCGAGACCCGGCTGGACACGACCAAGCGCCTCGAGGCCATTGAAGGGAACGACGATCACGTCCGACGCAGACAACGCAACCACCTCGTTGACGTGAGTCCGATTGCCGATGCCATCAGTGCCCAGCAAGTCGCCTTTCATTGGGAAGCTGAGAACCTGCTCGTTCCCTGATTCATCGACAAAAACGGTCTTGAAGAAACCGCCATTGACGACATACAGGCTGTCGAAGAAATGGCCGGCGTTGATCAGGCGTTGACCCGCCTTGACCTTACGGTGGAGGAAAAGCGGCGTATGGGCATCAGCCGAGGGATTGACCGAGCCGAGCAGCTCATTCAATTGCGCAGCCGTGCACCAGAGCTCCGCGCCGGGACCGGTGCGCGCGGCAGAAACTTCTCTGGTCGCCGGGCCCGGAAGGGCCCCGGGGCTATTGGCGGGCGTCGACATCGTACATCTCCAGGATTCGACCTGTTCCGGGGACCGGACCAATGGTCGCACGATGCCGTTGCCAGCCAACTTGCCCTTTCGCCGGCGACCCATCTGAAACCGTGAGGGACCGATCCGAGGAGCCAACCGCACGCCCGTGGGCGCTCGAGCAATGCGGCGAGGCGCTATGACGGGGCATCATGCAGAAAACCGGAACCGCGAATCCAGCCGGACCCAACATAGTCACACCCCGCAATAAAGGGGCGCGATCGACCGCAGCCGGAATTTGTTCCATCCCGCTAGTATATGGGCATCGGACTCCCAGAAGATGTGAGTCCGAGCACAACACTCTCTATCGCCCCGTCGCTGGCCCATTGGTTTCGGCTCGACGGCCTCCGAATGCGCGCCCCTCGGTCTTCGCCAAAAGGCATTCTGCCCCTGCTGCAGCCCCGGTCTGCAGACTCCCTGCCCTGCTCTTACTGCGCGCCTCTCAATGGGCCATCAGGACAGGCACGGTCATCGTTTCGAGAATTGTTCTCGTCACCCCGCCAAGCACCCACTCACGAACACGCGAATGGCCATAACCGCCCATCACGAGCATGTCGGCACCGCAGTCGGCGATGTGGGACAGCAGCGTATTCGCCACATCGATCGATGTGACCAGTTGCTTGACTTCGGCCGCGACGCCGTGGCGAGCCAGGAACAGCGCGATATCGGCGCCTGGCTCCTGGCCGTGGAGACCGTAACTCTTCTTCGCGTTGACGACAGCAATCTCGACTCGCTTGGCGCCATTGAGGAATGGCAATGCGTCGGTCACCGCGCGAGCCGCTTCGCGGCTGGCATCCCAGGCAACGACGATATTCTCGCCAACCGAGCGCGGCGTACCCCGCGAGGGAATCAGGAGCACCGGCCGCCCGGCGCCGAGCAGCACCTGTTCGACGAATCCGGTACCTACGGCGTTCGGATCCCGATCATCTCCGGGCTGCCCGAGGAGGACGAGATCGACATAGCGGGCGCTGACCAGCATGCTGTCGACCGGCCCGCTCTGCATCAGCCGAGGTTCCGCCGCGTCGATACCGAGTTGCTTGCATTGACGATCGAAATCAGCGCTGGCGGAACTGGCCGCACTATCGAGTTGTGCCTGGATCTGCGCCATCAGAGGCGCTGATCCGCCCATGTAGTCACCTACCGGCAGAATGGCGATGCCCGAAGGGGCCAACCCGATCAGATGAGCCTGGAAGCGCTGAGCCAGTTTGGCCGCCACTTCCATACGCGTCTTGAATGAAGGCGCACCATCGACGTGCATGAGAATCGTCTTGTAGGTCATGAAGTCCTCGCAATGGTGACGTTTAACCCCTGAGATCAGGTGCCTCGAAATCGGCCACTTCATCATGCTGACACCTTCCGGGCGCTCGGACTTGATGCTGGTCAACCCTGCAGCGTCGAACCCACTTACGATGACCCGGGGTCGATCGCCGGTTCGGATTCGTCGATCCAGCGACCGCCGATATTCTTCAGCACCAGGCTGACCGCGGCCAGCTGGCGGTTGCGGACCTGCAGCAGGTTGCTCTCGGCATCGAGTGCCGCGGTCTGCGCGATGACCACATTCAGGAAGCTGACCGTCCCGGCACGATACTGATCCAGCGTCAATTCGAGATTGCGCTGCGCGTAGTTCAGCGATTCCTGTTGCACGGCGGCTTGCTGCGCGAGAAGTCCGGCCAATGCCAGATTGTCTTCGACCTCGCGGATCGCCTCCAGGACGATCTGACGATAGGTTGCCGTGGCAATGTCTGCCTGCGCGCGCGCCTGTTCGCTGGCCAATCGGCGCTGCCCGCCATCGAGCACCGCCGCAATGAACGACGGCCCGAGTGACCAGACGAGATTGGGTGCATCGAGGAGACGCGACCATGACGACGCCCGATATCCGGCATCCGCGGACAGGACCAGCGATGGAAAGAACGCCGCGTCGGCCACGC
>JBGSTN010000506.1:0-22619 GCA_041736455.1 Burkholderiaceae bacterium
GCGATCACCGCGCGGGTCACGGCATCGGGCTCGAAGGCCGGCCGCCTCGGCAGGATCCGCGGGCCACCCGAATCGAAGGCTTCACGGTTGTCGGCATCGAAATTCCACCGGCCGCCGATGGGCATGGCGGCGCCTTGCCCGGCCTCGTCGATCAACACGCCGTGGCGCTTGCGCTGCTCACGATAGAAGTACTCCATGCGCAACGCCTTGCGCTTCTTCGCATGAGCCGCGAATTCACGCACCGTGACGAAGAAGTGTCGGTCCTCCCGGATGTCCAGCGGCAGGGCGTTTTCTGTAGCAACCGACTTGATCGTCTGAAGCACGCGCCAGTCACCCGGCGCCGTCATGCAAAGGCCCGCCGGGCGCAGACGTTCGATATCGGCCTGCAATTGCGCGCCCAGGCTGCCGCGGTTTCCCGCCGCATCGAGCCGTGCATAGTGCAGTGGACGCCCGGCATCGTGCAGCGCCTGAGCGAAGTGGCGCATTGCCGCCAGGAACATCGCGATGCGCGGCTTGCTCGACCAGACGTGAGTCGATTCTTCGGCGACCTCGGCCATCCACACCGCATCGCGCTCGCGATCGAACCCGTCGAATGCGGCGGCCTCGAGATCGAGCTGGTCGCCCAACACGATGATCAGGGTGCGCAGTTCAGCCATGCATCGCTTCCGACCGAATTCGATGCCCGCTTTGCGTCGTGAAGCACCGGCTGTTTTCCATGGTTTCCAGCTGCTCGTCGATTGCCGTTCGAGGGGTGGACAGCGGACCGGACAAACCCCACCAGGCGCAACGGCTCGATGCCCATCGTCGGGTAACATGAAATCGTCGATGAAAAGCATGGAACTCGTTGATGACGCTGCGCTCACCAGGACCACTGGATCCTGTCTGGCACCTCGTTGGTCGTGGTCGGCCGGCGCCGGCGCCGTGAAACGGGCGAGCGGCACATCCGCAAGATGGCATCGCCTGCACGCCGCGCTCGTCGCCGCATTCGCCGCCTTGCTCGGCGCCTGCGCACCGTCGCAACCGGCGTGGTTCGATGCATCGAAGCCGCATCATCGGCTCGACGGTTTCGTCAACAGCAATGGCAAGGTGATGTCGAAGCCGTTCTCCGACCTGGTGAAATGGCGATGGGCCGCCTGGCAAAGTGGCGTTCCGAAGCCGCCGTCGACCAGTGTCGACGGCTACGCCGGATTCGAACGCGTGCAGACCGATACGGCGCGCCTGTCGGCCAACCGTTCGGACCCGACCGTCACATGGATCGGCCATGCGACCACGCTGGTTCAATTGGCCGGGTTCAACATCCTGACCGACCCCCAGTTTTCCCAGCGAGCATCGCCGGTCTCGTTCCTGGGCCCGCAACGGCGCGTCCCACTGACGGTGACGCTGTCCGATCTGCCTCGGATCGATGTCGTGGTGATTTCGCATAACCACTACGATCACCTCGATCGCGCCACGGTACTCGAACTGGCTGGACAGCGTGGAGAATCGCCATTGTTTCTGGTGCCGCTCGGGCTGGATGACTGGTTCAGGAATCAGGGCATCACGAACGTGCGTGCGATGGACTGGTGGGACCAGCATCGTGTAGGCCCGGGCGGGGCGGACGCGACCAGTGGTACCCGAGACGAAGCCGGACAGGTTGCCGCTGACAAGGCGATCGCCAATGATGGGGCCGGTCCTGCCGTTCCGAGGAGCCGGGCGGACGCTCGGGAACTGGACGTGACCTTCGTCCCTGTCCAGCACTGGAGTGCGCGTGGGCTCGGTGATCGCAACGAGACGCTTTGGGGGGGATGGGTGCTGTCGACGGCCTCGACGCGCGTGTTCTTTGCCGGAGATACCGGGTACTCGAGCGACTTCGCGGAAATCGGTCGGCGATTCGACGGGTTCGATCTCGCGCTCATTCCTGTCGGCGCCTACGAACCGCGATGGTTCATGAGCGAACAGCATGTGAATCCCGACGAGGCGGTAAGAATTCATCTCGATCTGCACGCGCGCCAGTCGATCGGCGTGCACTGGGGCACGTTCGAGCTCACCGACGAACCGCTCGATCAACCGATCGACGATCTCGCGCGGGCATTGGCGAGGTACTCGGTGAAGCCCGGCGAATTCGTGCTGTTGCGGCACGGCGAAACATTCGACATCAGACGATGAATGAGCGGGTCCAACGACCGGTGCGACCTACGACCAGCGCAAACACGCTCATCGGTATGAACGGAGTCCGGATCGGACGCGAGCAAGGCCGGAGCCATTACGGCTTCCTCACATAGACGTATTCGAATGCAACGAACTCGTTCGTGGGCATGCCGTTCTCGGGTGTGAAGTAGAGCCGCACGATTTGCCGGTTCCCTTCGATTGCACCGATCGTCAAACGATAGTTGAATCGCACATTCTTCGCAGTACCCCACTCAGGTGCCAGGAACGAACCTCCTTGCAGCCGAATGCCGGAAGCGCTCGCTTCATCGTCTTGCGGCACGCTCAACTCGACCATCAGCTGAGGAGCTCTCGTATCGATCGAGATGTACTCGTACCTCGACGTGACGGGATTGAAATTCAGGACAGCACGGCGATTGAACGGATCCGCCGCACCCGGCACGTGCATCATGTCTTCCTCGAGATATGCCTGTTGAACGAGACGCCGCTGCGCGATGGCCGACGGCAGTTCCACCGGATCAGCCTCCGGTCCTTGCCACATCCGCTGCTGGACGTCCCAGGTGCCCGCCATGCCCGCAAGACGCTCGCCAGGTCCGGCCGCCACCGCATTTGCGAGCCAGAGCGCCAGCGACAGGAACGAGGCGAGTCTCATGATGCCATTTGCACTCAAGGCGGGCTCCAGTGGCATGCCGACTCAATGCCGGTTCAATGCCGACTCAATGCGAATTCGACGCCGAATCGGTTGAAGCCCCCGTCGTTACGATGGCTTCAACGTTGTTCCGGACGATAGCCGACATCGGATAGAACGCGTTTCAAGACAATTCGATCGACAGGGGTGGGCACGCGGAGACCGGGTGGTGGCTAAGGATGCGAACTTCATCCGCTTCCCGAGGCACGGAACTTGCCTCTTCAGAGCCGCCGCGATTCGCGGTCGATCGGGGTCACGACAATGCTCACCGTGTATGGTTTCTCGCGTGTCGACGCTTCGGCCCGTGGCTGGACGCGCGACCTTCGCGTGCTGTGGGCACTGGAGGAAATGGGCCTGCCCTACAAGTTCAGGGGAATGGACCACACGGCCGGAGAACTGGGCACGGACGCTTATCGGACGCTCAATCCCTTCGAGCAGATACCCGCGATCGTCGACGATGGATTCGTTCTGTCCGAATCTGCAGCGATCCTGCTTTACCTGGCGAAGCGCTCCGGGAGCTTGATGCCATCGGACGATGCCAGTCAGGCGCAGGTGGTACGCTGGTGTTTCGCGGCTCTCAACACCATCGAACCGACGATGATCTGCATCGAGCTGCTGGACAGTACCGGAGCCGGAAACCAGGAGTTCCTGCGTCGACGCGAAGAGACGATGAAGCTCGCGCATCGATTCCTGACGGGATTGGAACGCTGGCTCGAGGGCAGGGAATTCATCGCGACAACGACGTTCACGGTTGCCGACATCCTGATGTCTCTCGTTCTCTGCGAGATCCGCGACGAGGAGTTTCTCGAACCGTTTCCGCATGTACGAGCCTATCGCGCGCGTTGCATCTCCCGCCCGGCCTGGAAGGCGACGATCGATGCTCACGGCGCACGCAGCGAAGCGGCCTGACCACCATTCGCAACCGTCGCGCGACATTCCATTCCCGAACGCCGCATCCCTATCTCGGGTTTCCAGTCGTCTCCTCGGCACCCGGTGCCTTCAGCAATTCACATAACGCTTCCATCGCAACCGGCTTGAGCAGCGAGCGGTCGAAGGCAGTCGCGGATCTGCCGCCGTCACCAGCATGTGGCACCGGATCGTCCGCACGACGAAAGTTTCCGCTCAACGATACGATCATGAGCTGCGCGCGCGAATACCGCTCGCGCAGCCGCATCGCGACTTCGAAGCCATCCATTTCCGGCATCTTCAGATCGACGATCGCCATGCGTGGCTTGAAGGTCGATGCCATCTCGAGCGCATCGATGCCGCTGTAGGCGATCGCGACTTCCTGTCCGAGAGATTGCAACAGTGCGGCCATCGTGTCGGCGACATCCTGGTCGTCGTCGACGATCAGGATCCGATGGCCATCGAGGTCACAGGCCCGCGAACGCGGTATCGCTTCGGCGGGCGCATCTACCGTGTCGATCGTGACGCTGAACTCACTCCCTTTGCCGGGCCCTTCGCTGGCGGCGCTGACGACTCCGCCGTGCAGTTCGACGAGTTGCTTGACCAGCGCAAGCCCCAGGCCCAGCCCACCGCCTCTAGCACTCGTTTCACTTTGGCTGAACGGCTCGAAAAGCGTCGCGAGCCGACCGGCATCGATGCCACAGCCGTTGTCCCGGATCCGGATCGTCACGCGGGGCCCGTCGTTCCGCGCGCTGATGTTGATGACCCCCTCGGACGGCGTGTGGGCCGTGGCATTGCGCAACAGGTTGTCCATCACCTGTCCCAGGCGATCCCTGTCGGCATTCACATAGATCGGATCCGAAGGGAGATCGAGCTCATAGCGGATGGCCTTCGAGGCCTGCTGCCGATCGACGGTCTCGAGCGAATGTTCGATGCATTCCTGAAGCTCGATGACCTCGCACTGAAGCGCCAACGTGCCGCGATTGATCCGGCTGATATCCAGCAGATCATCGATCAGGCGGGACATGTGCCGGCTCTGACGGTGGAGCACGCCGACGACTCGGTCGTCGCGATCCGGCGCCAGGGCGAGGGACTGCAGGCTGTTGCTTATCGAAGCCAGCGGATTGCGCAATTCGTGCCCCAGCATGGCGAGGAACATCTCCTTGTTGCGATCCTGTTCGAGGAGATCGCGCGTCTTCTCGAGCAGATGCAGCTCGGCATCCTTGAGTGCCGTCACGTTGAGCATCGTTACGACGACGCCGTCGTTCCGTCCGGAACCCGAGCGATACGGGCGTAGACGAATCAGGAAACTGCGCCCGTCGCCGCTGCGTGTCTCGCGTTCGATCGGCTGCGAATCGGCGAGCACCTTGCGCGCATCGGCTTCCAGCGATTCGTACTCGATGTTGTGGGTGAAGTCGCTGATCTGGCGGCCCAGGTCGGTGGACTTGACGTTGAAGAGCTCCGCGAACTGAGGCGTGAAACGCTTGACGCGCAGGTCCGGATCGAGAAACAGCGTTGCCACGTCGGTTGCCGCCATCAGGTTCTCGAGGTCGCTGTTGGCGCGCGTGATCTCCTCGATCTTGACCTTCAGTTCGTGATTGACCGTGTGGAGTTCCTCGTTGATGCTCTGCAACTCCTCCTTGCTCGTTTCCAATTCCTCGGTCGTCGATCGGTACTCCTCGTTGAGGCTCTGGAGTTCCTCGTTCGCCGCCCTGAGATCTTCGTTGACGACATGATGTTCATCGCGCATCTGATCGATCCGCTGATCCGCCTGGGCGAGGCGCTGCTGCAGACGAAGCAATTGTTCCTGGTCCGATTCGGGCGCCGATTCGCGCTCGGCCACTTCGTGGTCGTCCACTTCGAGAAAGACGACAAGCGCGTTGCGCGCGCTTCCGTCCGACCCGGAATGCCGCGTCACGATGGTGGCGACACGGCGCGCAACGCCGTCGATCTTGATGCTCGCGAATGGCGAGAGATGCCGCCCTCCCTGTTCGAATGCATCGAAGAGTGCGGCAAACAATCCGTCGTGCAATTCGGCACGTACGAGTTCCATCAGCTTGCGGGTCGGCTCACCCGCCTGATGCTGAAGAAAGCGCCACGCGGACGCCGAAAGATGCAGGATCTGTCCGCGGGCATCGACAAGGAGGCTGGGAGGCGCGTGCGACTCGAGGGCCTGGGCATGCACTTCGACATGCTTAGGGGGCGGGGGCGAGGCGACGGCCGTCCCGGACACATCGGCCCCGATCTTCGGTAACGGTAGCAACTGCGGCAGGAACATTCGCGAGTCGTTTGCCGAAGGCCTGCGCTCGAACAGACGGAACTTCTTGTCGATCGGCCGAAACAACCGCGGATCTGCCGTTTCGGCAATACCCAGGAACAGATACCCACCCGGATGGCAGGCATAGTGGAACACACTGATGACCTGCTCCTGCAACGGCCGGTCGAGATAGATCAGAAGATTGCGGCACGACACCAGGTCGATGCGAACGAAGGGCGGATCGCGCAGCAGGCTGTGACTCGCGAAGACGACATGATTCCGCAGCGCCTTGTCGACCCGGAAGTGAGTGTCCTCGGGATGGAAGTAGCGCCGTAGCCGCTCGTCCGACACATCGGCAACGATGGCCGCGGGATAACGCCCATGACGCGCAACGGTCAGTGCCGCTTCGTCGACATCGGAGGCGAAGATCGTGAAATCCCGGTGCAGTTCGCTGCGCTCGATCTCCTCGCTGATGAGGATCGCCAACCCGTAGGCTTCCTCACCACTTGCGCAGCCCGGCACCCACACCCTGATCGCATTCGTCGGGTCGGCTTTCCTGACCAGCGCGCCGATGACCTCGTCGCGCAGTGCGTCCCACGCAGAGGAATCCCGAAAGAACTGCGTCACCGAGATCAGGAAGTCGGCCAACAATTCGTCGATCTCCGCCGGTGTCGATTGCAGATATCGAAGGTATTCGTCCGGTCCCGGCTCGCCACATAGCTGCATCCGCCTGACGAGGCGCCGCAGGATGGTGGTGCGCTTGTAGCGTGAGAAGTCATGACCCGTGCGATTCCTGACTGCTTCAAGTATCAGTTCGATGGCACGCCGATGGCTCTCGGTCGAGCGTGACGCCGATGATTTCTCGTCGAAAGATGCCGTGATTCGTCGCTTGTTGAACGCCAGCGTCGACATCGCGGCCGCCAGTTCGGCCACCGGAAGGACGCGGTCCGCGAGACCGGCGTTGATCACCGCGTTCGGCATCTGCGGATGCGCCGCCTCGCTCGGCGACTGGACCAGGACCAGGCCGCCGCTTTCCTTGACCGCTTTGGCACCGAGTGCGCCATCGGATCCGCTGCCTGACAGGATGATCGCAAAACCGTCGGCATGCTGGGCCGCCAGCGATCGGAAGAACACATCGATCGCGGCGTGCCGGCCCCTCGGTTCGTCGAACCGTGCTGCGCCGATCGAACCATCGACCACTTCGAGCTTGCGGTCGGGCGCAATCACGTAGACATGATCAGGCTCGAGCGGCACGCGGTCATGATCGCCTACCTGAGCGACCGGCATCTCCGTGCTGTGCCCAAGGATCGCGGCCATTTCACTGGGTCGATCCGGGGCCAGATGCACGACGACGACATAGGCGAGCCCGAGGTCGGGCGCAACCACTCGAAAGAATTCCTTCAGCGCCTCGACGCCACCGGCCGAGGCACCAATTCCGACCACTGTCACTTGGGCGGGCGGCCCCTCCAAACGCTCGGTCATGCCGGATCCTCCGAAGGAAGCGCGTGCGGCGCAAGGCTGCGTCGGCATCGGGGCAAGCGTTTACATTCTCGCAAGATCCGATTCGCGGAATCCGGTTTGCGCGCTCCGGTTCCCCGTAACGACGATCCTGTCCGCACCGGCCAGACGCCACCAGATGCTTGACGCCATGACCTTCGATCTTACGCCGATCACAACGCGCGGGTCATCGGTGCCGTTCGCGCAGCAGGGTCCGATAGGCACCCCCGGACCAACACCTACAGCGCGGGGTCAGGTCTCCCATTTAGACAGCGCGGGGTCACGAAGCAGGGTCAGGTCTCCCATCTTGCGTGCGAAATCTCAATGCATCTAGCGTCTGCGCACACCTGGCGAGAAGCAACGGCGCAGGTCAGTCGTCGCCGCCGTCGGGTAGCTTCGCGATAACCTTGATTTCGAACTGAAAGCCGGAGAGCCAAGTCACACCGACGCCAGTCAGCGTCGGGTATGGTGCATCGCCCCAGTATTCATTCACTACCGGCCAAATCGTCTCGAGGTGGGATTCGGGATCGACGACGAAGACGGTCACGTCGATGACGTCATCGAACGAGCAGCCGGCGGCGGAGAGAATTGCGGCGAGATTGTCGAACGCAAGTCGGACCTGACCTTCCAGGTCGGGTTCGGGCGAACCATCCTCGCGACTGCCGACCTGTCCTGATACGAACAGGAGCCCGTTGGACCTGATCGCCGGTGAATATCGGTTCTTCTCATATAACGCCCGCCGTCCGGGCGGAAAGATGACATCACGATCAGCCAAGATTGCCTCCCTGCCGCGGCCATGGCCATGCTGTTGATGACGCCAATACCAGTCGACAACGAAAGTGCGCGCATCAAGCAGACCATACGCGCCGCATGAACGATTCACGAGCGTGGTGCAGTGCCCCTGTCCAGGCGAGACGCCCATCGCTGCAGCCTCGGTCGGCCGCGCAGAAAAAGTCGATAGACATGTTCCATCAACCAGACACCGCCGGGCAATCGGCCGAACCGAGCCAGCCAGCGCCAACCCGGCAGTGCCGCCCAAAGCGCGAGGAATGCCTCGGCGCCGCTGAGCAATTGTCCGTCACTGCTGCGCACGTGAAAGCGTGCTTGCAATTGATCGCGCGTGCGCCCTTCCGGTAACTGCGCTGTCTCATCGTTGACGTCCGCAAAACATACGGGAACGTTTGCCGGCAGACCTCGATACAGGCTCATCTCGCGGCGGCAGAGCGGGCAGGCGCCGTCGTACAGTACCGTCAGCGGTAGGGCTTCGGTGGCCTGGACCTTCGGGGGTTCGTCTGTCATGGAGCCATTTCGAGTCATTCGAAATGTTAAGCCAGTCGATACACCTCTTCCGACGCGCCCTTGCTGCTCGCACTGTTATGCGCCGGTTGCCGCAGGCGAGCCGAGTCTCTCCGCTCGCAGACCGTACAAGACTCGGGCTCGTGACAGACGGCCTCGATGTCGTGGCCGTCTGTCACGATGACGAATGCGCCGCAGTCATCGGGGTCATGGTGCAAGCGCAGGCCGGGAGCACCTTGTCGTTGCCGCCGGCCGCAATGGTGGCTTGATGAAAGGCCTCGAGCAGCGGGTGCACGATCCGCAATCGCTACGCACGCCTGCCACAGAGGCCGCCCTATGGACCTGCACAAGCGCGAAGATCCCGGGGTGAATCTGCTCGACGAGCACTTGATCGAACTGAATTATCTCCGTCACGCAGCGACATTGACGCCATTTCGCAGAAGCACGTCCAGCAGTTTCGGAATATCGGGCGGTCCGACCGGAATTTCACTGTCGACAGCCGTGAACATCTGTGCTGCCAGCGAACCAGAACCCGTGATCTCGAGCATCTGCCCGCCACCTCGCCCGAAGATGAATGCGTGCACGGTGCCTCGGGGAACATGTACGAGCGTGCCAACCGGGCAATCGTAGGTCGCTCCGGCGCAGATGAAGCAGATCTCGCCCTCGAGAATGTAGAAGGCTTCGTCCCAATCGTGGCTATGTGGCGGTGGCCCTGTCCCTTCATCGCCTCGCTGAAACGTGATCCCGTAGCTCTGGGTCGCCGCGTTGGACGCCAATACCGTTACCTGCACGCCGACCACATTCAATGCGGGCGCTCGTTGCTCGGGTCTCAACACCATGTGTTCCATGCTCATGAACCATTTGTCTCGGGGCGGGCGGCGCCCGATATTCCGGCCGCTCGATGTATGTAGTGAAGCGCGATGTCGCGGATGACTGCCGACCACTCGATCAGGCGGGTCGGGGAAAACCTCTTATCTGGCGGAAGTCCGATATCGATCGAGATGCACTGACCCGACGACAGCGAAGTTCGACGGACCTTATGTCGCCGCGCCGACGCGCGTCATCCCTCAATATCAGGTTGCAATAGCGCGTCGATGACGTGGCTGGCTCGCCAGACGATGGACTGCAGTCTATTCGTCGACGCCGGATCAGGCGTCCGGGAAACGCTGCACCCAAAGCTGACGAAGCCGAGGCTCCTGGTCGACGCGGCGGACGACGGGAGCCATCCGTGGTGCTTCGGCATAGAAGCGATCACGCCACGGCCCGAAGCGGGACACGACAGCCACGTAGATGTCGAGCACGGTGAGTTGGTCGCCGAGCAGGTATCGTCCCGGCGTCAACTGCGAGTCCATCGTGCGCCAGCAGAAGGCAATCCTTTCATGCACGGCATCGATGACGTCTTCGCTGGCATTTGGGGGCGCACCGATACGACCGACATCCGGCTTGATCCAGTGCAGCGAATAGATCGCGGACGAAACGAAGAACATCCAGCGCAGGAACTGCCGCCTCGAAGGCTCTTGCGGCCTCGGCGAGAGCCGCGTTTGCGGATGCAGGTCGGCCAGATAGATCAGGATCGCTCCGCTCTCGGTCAGCATTTCTCCGTCCGGCAACACGAGCGTCGGTATCTGCTGCATCGAATTGCGGGTTCCGACGCGCTCCCTCGCAGACGCCGAAATCCAGGTCGCGCCTTCGACGACGTCGAACGGAATGCCGAGCAGCGTCAGGGTCGCTTCGACTGCAACGGAGCCGGACGACGCAGCACCATAAAGAACGAGGGGCGAATCAGTCATCAGAGGAGTTCCATGGTGACGCATGACAAGACCGTGACACGACCAAAGCTTCAAGCATGCAGCCGATCGGTGTCGTCGGGACCTTACCGAGACTGTCGCCGGCAATCAGGCATCAATGCGCGGCGGCGGCAGGCTGCAAACCGGAACGCAAGGCGGACACCATATCGTTGGGCAGGCTTGCAACGCCCTTGACCACGCCAGGGCCGCCATTGCGCCAATGGATCGTGAATTCGCGAACCGGGTTGCCCGAGCGCGACGATCGTGTGCCCACTTGAAGCATGACCTCAGTGCCGCCTTCGACGAGCGCCACGGAGGAAAACAACTTCACCACGGGTCCGAGTTCACGAACCACGATCGTGACAACCGTATCGAACGGACCAGCAGACGACGACACTTCGAAAGGAAGCGCCGCAGGGGTGAGTTCGATCGCCCGTCGCAACTCGGCGTGAGCGAAACAATAGGAATCGGCAAAGAACCTGCTCAGTCCTGATGCTGCCGCATCGTCGCGGGCGGCCACATCCTTCTGATCGAGACGCCATTTCGTGGACCACAGCACCAGGGCGCTGGACTCGTTGTCACAGACAGGCGCCTGAGGCGAAGGTTCGATCGTGACCGCCGTGCTTGCGCACGAGGCAATGAGCGAACACAGCATGCTCGCGACCAGCAGTCGGGTGATTCGCTCGCAGATTCTCATGCGTACCTGACGAGACAGAGACGTGAAGCGTACGGCGCGGTGCGAACAATTCGATCGGTAATCGTCATCAGACACGGAACGGCTATGCGTGGAACAGCTCCAGGTGACCGGATCGTAGTCGAGGGCCAGGCGGTCCGAATCCACAGCGCCTCGAGAGGAACTCTCTTGTGAGCCATCGCCCGCGTATCGAATGATGGACCGGCACGAAGAAACGGGCAAGCCGACAGTTGAAGGTTCGGTGCAGCCAATGCCCCGATACGTCGTGGTCCGCAGGTCGGCGAACAGCGTCCTGCGAGCCTATTGCGGGCGCACCACCGTCACGAAGACACCGTGCGACGGTACGCCCTTTTCCGTCACCGCGAACAACAGATAGACGCCTGGCACCGCGACCGATGGTCGCGGTACGACACCGGCGAACTCACCCGACGATCCGATCGCGCGCGCGATCATCGTGACGCAGCGCTGGTCCGAATCGAAGCCGTGTGTCGCGCTGCCCGCCCGCATGAGGACCAGTCGCGTGATTCGCTCCTGGCTTCGAACATGGGCGAGCAGCCGTTCGCCGGAGCGCACCGAACCGGGTGCGGCGATGATTCGTGGCCGAGGCCGACACACATACCAGGGCTCGTAGATCTCGATTTCGAGACGACGCAGATTCGCGGACTCGACGCCCTGCTGGGCGTTGATGTTCGAGCCTGCGACGAAAACCCGGCCGTCCGGCATCAACAGGGCAGTCGAATGATAGTTCCTTGCGAATTTCGCGCTCGCGAAGGCTTGCGCGTCCCACCGCCAATCGCTGCCATCGGGAACCAGCATTTCCGGCGCGAGCACGGCGGTGCTGTCGTCCTCCGCGTTGCCTACTCCGCCGCACAGCAGAACCTCGCCACTGGGCAACAGCACCATCGACGAGTTGACGCGTTGCGGATGTCCGCCTCCCATCGACGCCCAACGCGGTGTGGCAATCGGTGCGTCGGGCGTACCGAGATCCGTGATCCAGGGAGCGTCGTCGCCTGCTCGCACGATCTGAAATCGAAAACTTCGCTGACGATCTTCGTCCTCCACCAGTGGCAGCAAAGCGCCAGGCCTGTAGAACGACTCGTATCCGCCCCAGCCGGCACCCGATATCGGCGGCGACGTACGTTTCCATGCAACGCCGCCCGGCGACCAGGCCGCACTTTGCGTCGGGACCTGCAGCGGCTCGCCGGCACCGCGTTCGATCGCCGTTGCGCTGAAGAGCCCACCCGGCGGGTCGACGAACACACGCGGATAGAGATATGCGCTTTCCGCAGTGATGATGTCCGGCGAATCGCCGAGGTTCTGCCATGAATTGCCGGTGAACACCTCCATCGTGTTGTTGTTGTGGCGCGCATCCGCCTCGGACGGGTGACCGGACAACGCGAGCACACGTCCGTCGGCAAGCGTGACCAGTGTCGGATACCAGCGCCCAGCGGCCATCTTGCGGGCGCGACGCCAGTGTTTGCCGGCGCCGTCCGGAATGGGATCGAAGAGCCACGCGTCGGGGAGCCCGGGAAAATGCTGATCGTGGCCGCCGCCGGATCCGACCCACTTCTCCGTGCCGCCGGCCACCAGCAAGCGACCATCGGGCAGGAATGCATGGCCGCTGCAGAACACGTCGGTATCGGGTGCATCGATCTTGCGCACCGTCAGGTTCGAGCAATCGATAAGTTCGCAGTGGTCGATGTCCTGCGGGTCGGCCTCCTGCTGCACCCTGCTGTGCTGATCGCCACTGAACATCACGATATGTCCGGTGCGTACGAGACCGACATGAATGGCGAACGATCGGGCCTTCTGGTCTTCTCCCTTTTCGTCCTCGACGACGAACCATCGGCCGCTGCGCGCGGTGGCAACCGTATACGGCCGCGATCTATCGCTCACGATGTTGCAGAGTTCCTGCTGGGCCGTGATCGTCGTCGGTCCGGGAACGTTCATGTCCACCGGCATGCTGTGCAACGGCACTTCCCAGCGACCGAGTTCGGTATTGCCGTCGAACAGCCGCAACGTTGCGCCCGGCTTCAGCCTGGAGACGATGACCTGATGCGGTCCCTTGCATACCGGACCATCGATGCGTGGCCGGGCGAGCGAGGTCAACGCCTTCACCGTCGCCTTGAAAGGCTCGTGCGCGACGAACTCGCAGCGCGGCATCGACTGCGTGACCTCGAACTCCTCGCCCGTCGCAAGCTTTTGCACCATGACGTCCACACTCGGTACCGGTACCGGGGCTTCGAAGATCGACGTGCCGCGGCGCACCAGCTTCACGCGCGCGCCCTCGATCACGCCGGTCAGCGGCACCACCCGCTGGCACTCCTCCAGTGGCTCGATGATGACGGGCGACGCCAGCCGGTTCCGATCGACCGTCGGCGCCTGCGCGGGCATGGCGCTGGTCGTCGTCACCGGCGTGGGACTGGTGCAGATGATCTGGCGAATCTGGACGGGACTCCCGGCGGCGATGCGACGATTCGGTACGAAATCGATCCAGGCCTGATCCGATACCGCCGTTGCCGTGCCCAGCACGTTGCCGTTCTGCACGACTTCGAGTTGCGCGCCTGGACAGCAATTCGTGACATAGATGCTTTGCGCGCAGGCAAAGATTCTGAACGGCAGCGTGACCGGTCCGTTGCGGGCTTCCTCGACGGTCTGACCCTGTGGCGACGGCAGGCTCGTTTCGCCGTCGAGCCGCTGCGTGGCCACCAGTCGGGCACCGGCCACGAGCCGACTGCGGTCGATGCCCACGAAGGCGTCCGACCACGACACGACCATGTCGCCGATCGGTGCGACCTGCCCGTCGACGAAGATGCGTACGCGTGAGCCGGTGAACTGACCCATCACCCGCACACTCGTGCTGCAGGTCGACACGGGACCGATGATGGCGGGTGCACCCAATGGCATGTACTGCTCCCGGGAAAATGTCGCCGGAATGCGGCGATGAGCAATCCATGCTGCGCCGGTGCGACTGCGCCGCCATCCCCACTCGGTAGGTCCCGTGGAACTTCTATGTCCAAGCGCTGCCCGGTATCGAGGTTTTGACACCCGACAGCCGAAGACTGTATAAAATCACAGCATGACTTCCGTTGCCCGCAAGCTCGTCATCCTCGCCGACGCAGCCAAATACGACGCGTCCTGCTCGTCGAGCGGCGGGTCGCGGCGTGATTCGCGAGACCAGAGAGGCATTGGTTCGACCACGGGCTCGGGTATCTGTCACAGCTATGCGCCGGACGGGCGTTGCATTTCCCTGCTCAAGATCCTGCTGACCAACTGGTGCGTCTACGACTGCCTCTACTGCATCAATCGGGTCTCCAGCGATGTCGAGCGAGCGCGTTTTTCGGTGGCCGAGGTCGTCTCGCTGACGCTTGATTTCTATCGACGCAACGTCATCGAAGGCCTGTTCCTCAGTTCCGGCATCATCCGTTCGCCCGACTACACGATGGAGCAGCTGGTCGCCGTAGCACGTGAATTGCGCGAGACTCATCAGTTTCGCGGCTATCTTCATCTGAAGACCATCCCGGATGCGAGTGAGGAACTGCTTGCCGCCGCCGGGCGTTACGCCGACCGGCTCAGCATCAATATCGAGTTGCCGACCCAGCCCGCGCTCGACGCGCTTGCGCCTGGCAAGAATCTGCAGCAGATCCGTACGTCGATGGCCGGCATTCGGCTCAGGCTGGACGAGTACGGCGAAGCGACCATGCAGGCCAAGCGTGTGCGATCGATGCCGGCGTCGCGGCCAGGATCGATCCCGCCACCGAGGTTCGCGCCAGCGGGCCAGAGCACGCAGATGATCGTCGGCGCCGACGAGTCCGACGACCGCACGATCCTGAAGACGAGTGCTTTGCTCTATGCGAACTATCGACTAAAGCGTGTCTACTATTCCGCGTTCAGCCCGATCCCATATGCGAGCCACCGACTGCCCGGTCGCGCGGCCCCGCTGATGCGCGAGCATCGGCTGTATCAGGCCGACTGGTTGATGCGCTTCTACGGCTTCGAGGAACGGGAACTGGTGTCGCCCGGAGGCATGCTGTCGCTGGAACACGATCCGAAGATGGCTTGGGCGTTGGCACATCCGGAACGGTTCCCGGTCGATGTCAACCGCGCGCCGAGAGAGATGCTGTTGCGCGTGCCGGGTCTCGGTGTGAAGTCGGTGCAGAAGTTGCTCACCGCGCGCCGCTATCGAACAGTGCGTCATGCCGACATCTCACGCCTGGGGCCGGCGGGTCGCAGGGCGCTCGACTTCATCGTGCTACCTGACCATCGACCGCCGCGAGTGGGGAGCGCGACCGGAGGGTTCACGTACGTGTTGCCTGAGGACAGTGTCGGAGCAGGTGGTTATCGCGGGTCAAGAGATGTCGACGGTGCCGGCGACTCGGGTTTGGCCGGTGTCTGGTGCTCGTCACTTGCCTCTGTCGACGACATCGACGCCGGTGTCGGGCGCGGAATCGCCATCGGCGTCGGCTCGGGCTCGGGCTCGGGCTCGGGCATCGGCTTAGGTTCTGACATCGGAACCAGCCGCGGCGAGATTCGCAGCGGGCGACCTGACCGAAGTCGTCGCGAAGTCCCTGCGATCGTCAGGCTCGGCAAGTCATGCCACCGGATCGACATCGACGTGGAAGATGTCGATCCGTCACTCACGATATTGTCGGCTTTGCTCGCCGCCAACGTCGATCCGGACGCCGTGTTCTGGCGCGAACGAGATGCCGTCCAGAATGAACTGTTCGACGACTCCGCGCTGGCAGGATCGACAGTCGCACCCGAACGCAAGGCGCGGGCGCGGTTGTCGTCGATGCCTGCCGGTTTTGCCGGCCTCGCGCGACTCGTGGCAATGCATTGCGAGCCGACGCGTTTCATCCGCCTGCACCGGATGGCGATACGACTGGACGGGGAGCCTAGTCGCTGGCTGGACACACTGGATCCAGACCGGGTACAGCTCGAAAGGATGGCGCGTGAGGTGCGCCGCGAGATCCACAAGATGCATGCGTTCGTCCGGTTCCGCGTACTCGCCGATGAGGTCGGCGCCGTCAGCGCGGTTGCGGCGATCGAAACGATCGGCAGGCTTGACGCGGTCGATGTCGGCGTAGTCGACAACGTCGGTCATCGGGAGGGCGAGCGGCGAGTCGCGTGGTTCGAGCCGCGTCACGCCATCTTGCGCGCCGCGGCCCCTTTCTTCTTGAAGCGCTTCGCAGCCATGCACTGGTCGATCCTCACACCGCGGCTCTCTGCCCATTGGGATCGAGCACGTCTGCAATTTGGTCCTGGGGTGGACCGGGCCCAGGCGCCGCCAGCGGATGCCGGCGAGGCGCTGTGGCTCGCCTACTATCGCAGCATCTTCAACCCGTCCCGGCTCAATGCATCCCTGATGGTTCGCGAGATGCCGCGTCGTTACTGGGCCAACTTGCCGGAGTCGGTGGCCATTTCCGAGCTCATCCGCGCGGCCCCCGCTCGCAGCGCGCAGATGCAGGAAGACCTTTGCGACACGTTGCGACGGCTTCCGGCAAGAGTTCGACCCGAACGCAAGACGTCCTCCAGCAAGACGAACGCAGAGTTGAATGCTGTGTTCGACGTCGATGCTGCAATCGAACGGCAGACTCTCTCGACGGAGTTGCGCCTGCACGATCTCGCGAGTCGTGCCCGCCATTGCCGGGACTGCGAGTGCGCGAACCTCGCCACACAGACGGTGTGGGGAGAAGGCGCGACGACGGCGACATTGATGATCGTCGGTGAACAGCCCGGTGATCAGGAAGATCTCGCCGGACGGCCATTCGTCGGCCCTGCGGGACAGTTGTTGCGCAAGGCGATTGCGAGGCTCGGCTGGCCGATGACTTCGCTCTATCTGACGAACGCGGTCAAGCATTTTCGATTCGAACCTCGCGGCAAGCGGCGTATCCACAAGACGCCCGGCCAGCTCGAAATGATGGCCTGCGCGCAGTGGCTCGAGGCCGAGATCACGCAGGTCCGACCGCATACGATTCTTGCCCTCGGGTCGACTGCAGCGACCAGCCTGATGGGTCGGCGCGTGCGCGTGGGCGATAGTGCGGGCCTCTGGCTCTATCGCGATGACGGCCTGCCGGTCTGGGTGGTTCACCATCCGGCTGCCGTGCTGCGTCGTGCGGAATCCGGGGCACCGTCTTTCGACGCCTGGGTAGCCGCAATGCGGCCAGCCATGGACATGGACGATCACCAGCCGCCCACCACTAACCACTAACCACTGACTGCTCGCGAACATTCCCATCGTTGGATTACGTCGCGCAGATATCGCGAATGCAGCCACGAAGCCAGCGATGCGCCGGATCGCCGTCCAGGCGGGGGTGCCAGAGCATGGACACCGTGAAAGCAGGGATGGTCAGTGGCAGCGGAAAATGATGCATTCCTGCGAACAGGATTCCGGTGTGATGCTCATGAACGGTCGCCACCAGATCCGAGGCTCGCGCGAGAGCCAGCGCCGCCGAAAAGCCACCGACGATCGTGACGATCACACGCTGGAGCCCGAGCGCTGCCAACGCATCGTCGATCGGCCCGTTGTCATCGTCGCGTCGTGACACTTGGACATGCGCAGCGGCAGCGAAGCGATCGGGCGTGATTTCGCCCTCGCTGAGGGGATGTCCCGCGCGTACGACGCCAATGTAGCGGTCCCGGAACAATGCCTGTGCTCGCACTTCGGGCCCTATGGCCTTGTCGACCACGCCAGTTTCAAGATCGACCGATCCATCGCGCAGCGGCCCACTGTCCTTTTCGAGCTTGTGAAGGAAGTGCAAGCGAACGCGCGGAGCGTCGTCCGAGATGCGAGCCACCAGCCTGGCCCCGAAGTTCTCGACGAACCCTTCGCTGGCTCGCAGCGTGAACGTCCGGTCGAGTCGGCACAGATCGAGTTTGTCGGCGGGACGAAGGGCGGCCTCTGCTTCGTGGACGAGTCGACCGACAGAATCGCGCAGTTCCATCGCGCGGGGTGACGCGACCAATCCGCGCCCCGCCCTCACCAACAGCGGATCGCCGGTCGCCTCGCGCAGACGCGCCAGAGTGCGGCTCATCGCCGAAGGGCTCAGGTGCAGCCGTCGCGCAGCACGTGCAACGCTGCCCTCTGTCAGCAACACATCCAGCGCGAAAAGCAGATTGAGATCGGGTCGGGCCATCGCATCGCTCCCATCAGGACGGTCGTGACATGGCGTCTCATGCACGAACGAAGTGCATATGATGCGCCTTCCGCTGCATCGAACACACGACTACGCTTCGGTTTGCAGGACTTCGAGACCCCATCAACCCACTTCGAACGACGACATCGTGATGACCGACTCCGACCCTTTCCCCGATTCGATTTCTCGCTCCGGTCCTCCGCTGCGCTGGGTGCTCGCCAGCCTTGCACTGCCGATGTTGCTGTCGTCGCTGGGAACCAGCATCGCAAACGTAGGCCTGCCGACGCTGGCTCAGGCGTTCGACGCTTCCTTCCAGCAGGTGCAGTGGGTCGTGCTGGCATACCTGATCGCGATCACCGCCGTGATCGTCGGCGTCGCACGGTTCGGGGATCTCGCCGGCCGCCGCAGGGTCTTGTTGTCCGGCATCCTGCTCTTCACCGTGTCCTCGATGCTCTGCGGCTTGGCGCCCGGACTGAACCTGTTGATCGCCGCGCGGGCGACACAGGGACTGGGCGCCGCCGCGATGATGTCGCTCACCATGGCATTCGTCGCCGAGGCGATTCCTAAAGCACGTACCGGCCGCGCGATGGGGCTTCTCGGGACGATGTCCGCCATCGGAACGGCGCTGGGCCCGACGCTGGGTGGGTTTCTGATCTCGACAGTCGGTTGGCAGGCGATCTTCTTCGTCAACGTCCCCTTGGGTCTGCTCGGTTTCGTGCTGGCGCGGCGCTGCCTTCCGGCCGACCATCAATCGTTCTCGATCGATTTTTCCCGATCGGACCCGATCGGAACGTCGTTGCTGACGTTGACGCTTGCCGTCTATGCACTTGCGATGACGACCGGACGTGACGTTGTCGGATCGTTCAGCCTGGCCTCGATCTTGGTTACCGCTGTCGGCGTCGGCCTGTTCCTGCGTGTCGAATCAAGGGTCGCTTCACCTCTGATTCCTCTTGGTCTGTTTCGAGATTCCCTGCTGAGCGCAGGGTTCGCGATGAGCGCGCTCGTGACGACCGTCGTGATGGCAACGCTGGTGGTCGGACCGTTCTACCTCTCCGGCACGCTCGCACTGGACGCGGCCGCTGTCGGGCTTGCGATGTCCTGCGGTCCAGTCGCAGCAGCTCTGACAGGTGTGCCTGCCGGCCGCCTGGTCGATCGCCTCGGATCGTATCGCGCAAGCATCGCCGGACTCGCCGCCATGGCGGCAGGCTCCACGGCCTTGTCTGCATCGCCCACGAATTTCGGCCTGCCGGGCTATATCGGACCACTCATCCTGATCACCGCCGGGTACGCGCTGTTCCAGACGGCGAACAACACCGCCGTCATGACCAATATCGACCGCAACGAGCGCGGCGTCGTCTCGGGTCTGCTCAACCTGTCGCGCAATCTGGGTCTCGTCACCGGCGCTTCGGTCATGGGCGCGGTCTTCGCAGCCGGAATCGGTTCGACCAGCATGACGACGGCAAGCCCTGAAGCGTTAGCGACCGGCATGCGCATCACCTTTGCTACCGCAACGGTGCTGATCTTCATTGCACTGGCTGTCGCGTCGGTAAGCCGCGACGATGTGGGGGTCAGGTCTCCCATCTGACTATCTGACATCGGGTGATGTGAGGGTCAGGTGATGTGTGATGTGAGGGTCATGTGATGTGAGGGTCAGGTCTCCCATCCTGGCATTTGCAGCAGTTCAACGACGAATCTCAAAGGTGAAATGAGAGACCTGACCCCCAAATCACCGTTCAACGACGAATTCCAAAAGTGAAATGAGAGACCTGACCCCCAAAATCATTGACGGCGGGCATGTCGCCGGCGCGGCCGATTTGCATGGCCGGCGGATCCCGGCCACGATTCACCCCCCGCCCGGAATGATCCCGAGGGAAACACGGATTGATCCGGACCAAAACGTTCCCGGCCCGATGGTGCCGGATTGAAGACATTCTGGAAAATGCCCCGTGATTCCTGCTCTGCTCCTGGCCCTGGCGCCCATCGCCGTCATGATTGCCCTGGGCGCCTGGTTGCGTACGAGCCATTTCGTCGCGGAGGCGTTCTGGCCGCAGGCCGAGCGGCTTGCCTACTACGTCCTGCTGCCGTCGCTCTTCCTGCACGGTCTGGCCACGGCCAACCTCAGCGGGCTGCCGGTTTGGACAATGGCGGCTACACTGGTCTGCTCGCTGACCGTCGTTGCCTTGATCCTGGTCGCGATCAAGCCCCGCCTCGCGCTCAGTGACCCCGCATTCACTTCTGTCTTCCAGGGCGGCGTTCGGTTCAACAACTACGTCGGCGTTTCAGCCGTCGCCGGGCTTTTCGGGGCACAAGGCATTGCATTGGCGGCCGTTGCCAATGCCGCGATCGTTCCGACGGCCAATGTGCTCTGCGTGCTCGTCTTCGCCCGGTACATCCATGACGGGACAGTGTCCTTCAAAACGGTGGCGCGGCAACTGGCAACGAACCCGCTGCTGGTCGCCTGCGTTGCCGGGATCGCCCTGCAAGTTTCAGGGCTGGGCCTGCCGCCCATTGCGGAACCGGTCTTCAAGGCGCTCGGCCAGGCATCGCTGCCACTCGGCCTGCTCTGTGTCGGCGCGGCCCTGGAGTTTTCTTCCGCGAGGAAGTGGGTCTACCCGATCGGGATCTCGTCCGCCGCCAAGTTCGTGCTCATGCCGCTCGTGACCATCGGTGCGTGCAGTCTTTTCGGCCTGCATGGCCCCGCGGCAATGGCGGTGCTGGTATTCCAGACCCTGCCCACCGCGTCTTCGTCATATATTCTCGCAAGGCAACTCGGTGGTGACGCCCCGATGATGGCAGGAATCGTCGCAGTCCAGACCGTGATCGCAGGACTCGCCATGCCATTCACGATCCTCTCGTTTTCAGGTCTGCTCGATCTGTCCTGATCGGTACCCGGCCCGTCAAGCGACTGCTCGCCTGGCTACCTTGCCGATCGTCAGTCCCTGGACCAGGATCGAGAACACGACGACGCAATAGGTCAATGCCAGGAGCGATTCGCGTTCGGATCCCGCCGGAATCGACAGCGCCAATGCCACCGAGATGCCACCGCGCAGGCCGCCCCAGGTCAGGATCGGCCCGGCTCCTGCAGGCAACGCGAACGCATCACGGAAGACGGCAACGGGAAGCCCGACCGTCATCCATCGCGAGAACAGAGTCACCAGGACAGCGAGCAATGCCGCCGCTGCGATGCCATCGGAGAAGTGAATGATCATCACCTCCATGCCGATCAGCACGAAGAGGACGGCATTGAGGATCTCGTCGATCAACTCCCAGAAAAGATCCACATGGTGGCGGGTCGTATCGGACATCGCGAGCGCGCGTCCATGGTTGCCGATGATCAGACCGGCAACGACCATCGCCAACGGCCCGGACACGTGGAGGTGACTCGCCATGGCATAGCCGCCCATGACGGCGGCCAGCGTGAGCAGAACCTCGACATTGTATTGGTCGATGCTGCGCAGCAGCCGGAACGTCCCGTAGCCCAGTGCCAGCCCGAAGAGGACACCGCCGCCGGCCTCGCGAAGGAGCAGTTCCCCGGCGCCGGCAAGGTCCGGTACCTCGCCGCTCGCGGCCACGCCGAGCAACAGCGAGAATACGACGACGCCCACACCGTCGTTGAAAAGCGACTCACCAGCGATGACGAGTTCGAGTTCCTTGGGTGCACGCGCGGACTTGAGAATCCCCATCACCGCGATCGGATCCGTCGGCGAGATCAGCGCACCGAACAACAAGCAATAGATCAGTGGCAGCGGCAAACCTGCCCACGGCAACAGCCACCAGAGCGCGACGCCCACGACCAGCGTCGACAGCAAGGTGCCCACGACCGCCAGCGTGGCGATCTGCCAGCGGAACGCGCGCAATTCGCTGAGGTCGACATGCAACGCACCAGCGAACAGCAGCAACGACAGCATGCCCTGCATCAGCACCGTCGAAAAGTCGATCGATCGGAGCAGCGACTCTTCGTAGGCTCTCAGCACATGAGCAACACCGAAAGAGTCGAGTGCTACGAGCAGCAGCGACAACACCAGCGCAGCAGCCATCACGCCGATCGTCGTCGGCAGTCCGATGAAGCGATAGTTCAGGTAGGTCAGCATTGCCGTGACGACGAGGCAGACCGCGGCGATTTCGAGCATGACGAGATCCGGCGAAAGCGCGAAGCTTAGCGGAACGGCCGAGCGTCTCGGTCGCCAGGCAGACCGGCGGCACGATGTCGGTC
>JBGSTN010000546.1:0-7084 GCA_041736455.1 Burkholderiaceae bacterium
CCGGCGATCCTGATCGCAGCACTTGCGTCCGATGCCACACTCGGTCACACCGACACCGTGCCGCGGACGCCGTCCCGATCGCAGCCCGACAAAGGCGCGTAGAATTTCCGGATGCCTGATTCTGAGAACTGGTCGTTTCCGGAGGCCATGCGACCACGCGCCGACGAGGTTGCCTATGATCTCGACGCGGTGATCGACGCGGTGGTTACGGTGCGCGCGGAGATTCCCGACGACGCCTTCACGGCCGACACACTCGGCACCGAGCGTATCGGCAACGGCGTCGTGATCGGTGCCGACGGCATCGTGCTGACGATGGGCTATCTGATCACGGAGGCCAGCAGCATCTGGCTCACGACCAACGACGGCAGCGTCGTTCCGGCCTATCCGCTCGGCTACGATCCGGAGACGGGCTTCGGGCTGATCAAGGCGCTCGGTCCGATCAACACACCGATCATTCCGCGTGGCAGCGCGGCGGACTGCCGCGCTGGCGACGAAGTTCACGTCGTCAGCCACGGCGGTCATGGCCACGCGTTGAGTACACGGATCACGGACAAGCATGAATTCGCCGGCTACTGGGAATACCTGCTCGACGAAGCGATCTTCACCTCGCCTGCCCATCCGCAATGGGGCGGCGCTGCGGTCGTCGATCAGACTGGCCGTCTCATCGGCATCGGCTCGCTGCTGGTCCAGGAAAGCAACGACGAATCCGACGGCACGCAGGCGAACATGATCGTGCCGATCGACCTGCTCGAGCCCATCCTCGACGACATGCTGCGCTTCGGGCGACCGGATCGGGAGCCTCGACCGTGGCTGGGCCTCTACCCGGTCGAATCCGATCGCCATCTCGCGGTGGCCGGCCTCGCCAGCAACGGACCCGCCGAGCAAGCCGGCATCAAGCAGGGTGACCTGATTCTCGCGGTCGGATCGCAAGCGGTCGATTCACTGGCCTGGTTCTTTCGCGAAGTCTGGCAGTGCGGCCCGGCTGGTACCGTCATTCCGCTCACCGTTGCGCACAATGGCGATATTCTCAAGATCGATGTGGTCTCGGCGGATCGCATCGACTACCTGAAGAAGCCGTCACTGCACTGAAGCACTCGGTTCCGATGGGACCGACACGCGTTCAGATCGCCTGCAACAGACCGGCCCGCTCCAGCGCACGCGCCGCGCCGCTGATTCGCTCGAACGGCATCTGCGCGCGACGGGCGATATCTAGCAGCGAATTGCTGCGATCGGACATGGCGAGGACCCATAGCAGCGCCAACTGGTCTTCGCGTGTCTGGTTCGCGCCGCCCACCGCGTCGTACAGCCCTCGTTTGCCGAGTTGCGGCTCGCCCATCGGGGCGAGGTTGGCGAATCGACGGTTGGCCTGCAGCATGGCGACCGTGGCCAGGCACACATCCAGTGATTCCTGCAACGACGGCTCGCTGATGAAGGAAAGATCATCGGCGCTCGTGTGATATTGCGGATAGGTACCGAATGGCGAGCGCATCAGGCTGCCCACCGGCGCGCGTATGCCGGGACTGTTGAACTGCCGCTCGTCGTAGCCATAAGGCGTGTACGGCATGATCTCGCCACGATGCTGGCTCGTCGCCGCGAACAGATGCTCGAACACCTGGTCGACCTCGGCGGTGCCGGCATAGGTCTGCTTGTAGTGGAACCCACCGCTGTCACCGAGATTCGACAACACCAGGCCGTGCGCGATCTGACGCGCCTGCTCCGGGCGAGTGGCCAGCCAGGCAACCGCGCCGATGGTCGCCGGAATGAAAAGCACGCGCACGCCATAACGTCCACGCCGCGCCGCCAGCGCGCGGATCATCGCCGTCGCGACGACCAGACCCGACAGATTGTCGTTCGCCAGCGATGGATGACAGACATGCGTACTGACGAGAATGTCCTGGTCCGTCTCTCCCGGCAGATGCACTTCGCCGAACGTCAGGCAACCGTCTGCGAGGGTCGCATCGATCACCACGCGATAGTTGCCCGGCGCAAGCGTTTCGCGCTGACGGTGCGTCAGGCAGATACCCCAGTCGCGCTTGTAGTAGGTCGTCCGATACGGGATCCAGTCGGGCCTGTCCGGCAGCGAGTGCAGGTGGGGCTGCAACTCGGCGAGGCTCAGCGTACGATCGACCGGTTCGCTGTAGCCGACCACGTGAAGATTGTGATTGTCGGTGTCGATGATCCGACGCCCCGACTCGTCTTCGATCCAGGCTTTCTTGAGGTTCCATTCCTGGGGAACTCGCCAATCGAACACCGGCTGTCCCGTCGGCAACTCGAAGATCTGGATCCCGGCGATGTCCGCGAACGTCTCTTTGAGAATGCTCAGCGTTCGACGAACGCCGCGCCCGGTGAGACTGCGCGGGATCGGATACAGCCGCCGTGCCAGATCCATCATGCTGGCGCCCGCAGCCGGCGCCGCGTTGATGTCGTTGTCGATGGCGGGCGTATTCAAGAAACCGTGACATCCGGAATGAGCGTGACGAACTGCCCGCCCCACTCGCGGATTCCCGCCATCTGGCGATGCACCTCGTCGGTCAGGTTCCAGACCAGGATCAACAAGTAATCTGGTCGCGTCTGGAAGACCCGTTCGGGCGCGAGAATCGGAATGAGCGTGCCGGGCAGGTACTTGTTCTGCTTGTGCGGACTGAGATCGACCGTGTAATCGATGAAGTCGGTCCCGACGCCGGCATAGTTGAGCAGCGTATTCGCCTTGGCCGGTGCGCCGTATGCGACGATCGTCTTGCCGGCGTTCTTCGCTTCGATCAGGAACGTCAAGAGGCGCCGCTTCATCTGCCGGATATCGGCGTCGAGCCGCAGATAGGGTTCGAGCGTGTCGAGTCCCGCCTTGTGTTCGTCGGCCAGCACCTCGGCCACGCGATCGGAGGTCGCATGGGTACCCGTGTCGGCCTGCTGTGCGTAGACGCGCAACGAACCACCGTGCGTCGACACACGCTCGACATCGAACACCGAGAGTTCGTGTCGCTCGAGAATCCTGGAGAACGTGCTCAGCGAGTGATAGTAGTAGTGCTCGTGATAGATCGTGTCGAACTGCCGTTTCGCGAGCAGGTTGCGAACATGGTGGAACTCGAAGCAGGCGACGCCGTTCGGCTTGAGCAGGATTCGAAAGCCGCCGATGAAATCGTTGATGTCGGGTACATGCGCGACGACATTGTTGGCGGGCATCAGGTCGGCCGCATGCCCTGCATCGAGCAGTTGCTGGGCGGTCTGCCGCCCGAAGAAGACGCTTTCGACGGGAATGCCCAGCCTGATCGCCGCCTGGGCCGTGCTTGCCGTGGGCTCGATACCCAGCACCGGCACGCCGACATCCTTGAACCAGCGCAGAAGGTAGCCATCGTTGGAGGCGACCTCGACGACAAGACTGTCCTTGTCGAGGCCGAACCGCTCGATCGATCCTTCCGCGAACAGTCGGGCGTGCTCGAGCATCGATGACGAATAGGACGAGAAGTACGCGTAGTCCTTGTCGAACAGATGGTCGAAAGTCTCGAATTCCTGAGCCTGGACGAGCAGGCAGTTGCCACAGATCATGGCACGCAAAGGGAACGTCGGTTCCATCTGCATCAGTTCGTCGGCACTGCGATAGGCGTTGGCGACTGGCTGCATGCCCAGATCGGCAATCAGGTGCTGGACGCGATTGCCGCAGAAGCGGCAGATCGGCAGGAAGCGCTCACTGAAACGGGCTTCGGCAGCCTGGATTTCTGCAACGCTCTCGGCGATTTCCGCCGGCATCTGCGCTAACGCGTCGGGATTGGACGTCGCCATGTTGGGGGTCACCTATGTAGAGAAGTCAGGTCGTTGTGAGCGAAGCGAACCGAAGCACCCGCCGACAATCATTGAATAAAGGCCGAGCTTACCGGGATTCGGTTCGGCATCATGTCCTGCATCGTGGGATGGAATGTAATCCGCACGTGGGCCGCTGGGAACACGCGTGTCGAAATTAGCTCAGTTTCGTCACATGAATCAGACAACTCGTTGACAGACGGTCGGCACACGAAAGGCTGCCACGACTTCGGGCTGAGCGGTCGAATCCACCCGCAGTATGGATTCGAAATGTCGTAAAACCCCCGGTATTCTCTCGATCAATCCCGCTTCACCTTCTTCTCCTGGCTTGTACTCCAATGCAAAGAACTGCTCCTCGATGGCGCCTGGCCGCCCTTTGCCTGCTCACTTCGTGGCTCGTCACCAACCCCGCACATGCAGCACCGACGGCCGCGCGCACCGCAGCAGAAGGTCAGCGGGTGCCTGTCCAGGAGGGCATCGCCAAGGCCTGGACAACCGGCGCCGACGCTGCCCTGCACGACGAGGCAGCGTTGCCGGCCAACGGGACCGCATCCGGCCAGGTCAACGCGGCGGTCGACGAGAAGCATGCGATGAAGCGGCTGCTGGAGCTGCAGCAGCAGATCGCCGACAAGGAGCGCGAAACGGCCGAATTGCGCCAGCAGGTCCGCGCGCTCGGCACCGACGCCGTCGATTCCGAAATCCAGAAACGCCTGGCCGATCTGCCGCGGCAGGTTCAGAAACTGCGCGAGTCTTTCGAGCAGATCGCGGTCAGCGGCCTGGACCTGGGCATTCTGACGCCCGAGCCGCCCAAGGAATACCAGTGGCAGACCGAGCTTCTGGAAATCGTTCGGCCGGTACTGAGCGGCTTGAAGGAATTGACGGAGAAGCCGCGTCGCATCGAGTTCCTCAGGCAGGAAATCGATCGTTCCAGCCGGCAGATGACCGTCATCGACGAAGCCGTGTCGGCGCTCGAACGATTGCGTGCCGCCGGACCGCCCAAGCCGATTGCGCGCAGCCTCGAGGAACTGCACGACAACTGGCTGCAACGTCGTAGCGAGACCGCGAGCAACCTGGAAGTGCTGCAGTTCAAGCTCGCGTCCCTGCAGGATCAGAACGGCTCGAGTTGGGACGATGCGATCGACATCCTCGGGAAGTTCGCGGCCGGCCGTGGCGCGACCCTGCTGCTCGCCGCGGTCGTCGCCGTCGTCATCTGGTTCGGGCTGGGTGCGCTGCTCAAGCTCGCCCTTCGTCTCACCCGCGGCCCCGATGCACGCACCAATCGCAAACGCGAACGAGCGCTGATCTACCTCGGACGGGCGATTCGCGGGCTGCTGGTCGTGACGGCAACGCTGGTCGTGTTCTATGTACGCAGCGACGTGTTGTTGCTGGCGCTGTCGATCGTCGCGATCGTGATGCTGGCTGCCGGTTTGCGACAGACCGTGCCCAGATACATTGCCGAGATCCATATCCTGCTCGACTTCGGACCGGTCCGCGAGGGAGAACGCATCATTCACAACGGCATTCCGATGCAGATCCGCAGCATCCAGGCTTATGCGAAGCTGACCAATCCCGAACTCGACGGTGTGGTACGCCTGCCGCTATATCAGTTGACCGAACTGCTGTCGCGTCCCCCGGGTAGCCAGGACGAGCCCTGGTTCCCGACCCGCCCGGGCGAAACCGTGCAGTTTGCCGACAAGCGTCTCGCTGAAGTGCTGAGTCAGAGCGTCGACACGGTGCAATTGCGGATGCGGGGATCGCTGGTCAACATGAGCACGCGCGAGTTCATGGCGTGCAATCCGATGAACCTCACCCGCGAAGGCTTCATCGTCGTCGCCAAGTTCGATCTCGACTATCGACACCGCGACATCTGCCTGGACGAAGTGCCCGAGAAGTTGCGCGCAGCGCTGCGCGAAGCCGTGGATGCCTCCGAGTTGGGTGAACATTGCCGCGACGTGATCGTCGAATTCAACGAGGCAGGACTCAACGCATTGAACTATCTGATCCTGTTGCCGTTTGCCGGCACCGGCGCCCATTTCTTCCACACGGCGAGCCGCCTGGTTCAGCGCACGCTGGTCGCGTTGTGCAATGTCGAAGCGTGGAGCATTCCTTTCGGTCAACTCACGATCCATCAGGGTGAGGGCTTCGGCGGACCGACTCGCAACAGTGAACAGCACAAGCAGCCACAGCACCACGAGGGGCCCGAAATCCGCTTCGAATCGCCGGCGACACCACGGCATGCTCCGGTGCGAGTGCCTGCCTAGGACTTCGCGTGCCTGGCGCCTTCCAGCACGGCACCTGCCGGCGGGCGGTCGGCACGACGGCAGGCATTCCGCGCGTGCGGGTTCTCCGGGCTCAGAGCGAGTTTCCCGCGGTGTACTGAAGGGCGAACTCGCCCGAGGGCGGGATCGGCTTGATCACGTCGATGAGTACCCCGTTCGGATCGCGCGTGATGAAGTGCCGCTGGCCGAATGGCTCATCCCGTAGCGGAAGGAGAATCGGCAGACCCTGGCGGGTGGCTGCATCGTACTCGCGGTCGACGTCTTCGACCTCGAAGTTGAGCAACAGACCGGCAACCTGGCCGCCGCACGACGCCGGGATCGTCGGATGGTCGCCCTTCAGGACCGCCAGGTTGACCGAGGGGTCTTCACTGGACTGCAGATGGACATACCAGTCGGACTCGAACACGGGCTCGAATCGAAAGTGGTCTCGATAGAAGGCGGCCGTGGATGCGACCTGCGAAGTCATGATCACCGGATAGAACTGGGTGCACTTCATGGCGACTCCTTTTGTCTTGGCAACTCGGTGGATACGTCGGCGCGACGGCATCGAACCGACGATGGAATATACATACATACTGCATGTATCTATAAGTTAACATACAATCTGCATGTATGAAAAGCCCGAGATCCAATGCCGAGCGGTCCGAAGCGACGCGGCGCAGACTGCTGCAGGCGGCACGCACGCTGTTCGTCGCGAGAGGGTTCGCCGCGACGAGCACGCCAGAGGTCGTTGCGCATGCCCAGGTCACTCGGGGAGCGCTGTATCACCACTTCGTCGACAAGGCCGATCTGTTCGAGACGGTTGCCTTCGAGATGGCCCACGAAGTCGCGCAGGCGATCGCGTCGGACGAGGTCGCAAGCGGTACCGCATTCGATCGGCTCCGTGCCGGATCACGCGCTTACTTCGCGGCGATGGCGCAGGACGGGCGCGCCAGGCTCATCCTGCTCGAGGCACCGGCTGTCCTCGAGTCACGGCAGATGCTCGCCCTCAGCGCTGCCGCCGGTTCGGT
>JBGSTN010000602.1:0-5017 GCA_041736455.1 Burkholderiaceae bacterium
CGCGGTGAGCGTGTAGGTCACCGTCACGCGGGTCGCCTCGTTGCCTTCAGCGACGCTGCTGACCTCGACGACGACACAGCGGCTGGACGGCGTGACCCGCAGGTAACGCGAATAATGCGCGTCGATGTCGAAGTCCACGAGCGTCCAGATCGTGTAGTCATCGCCTGCGCCGGTGGTGAACACCATGCCCGGCATGGTTCGTCCATCGGCAGGCCACACATAGGTCGGGTGCCAACCGTCGACCCACAATTCTTCGCCGGCCGGCGTGAAGAATCGATGGCACTGGTCGACGGGTGCCGGAATGCGAACCGTGTGGGTAGCCACGAGTCTGTCGTTCACGCGCGATTCCTCCGATGATGAGTGGTCGAGATGCCCGCGGCGCCGCCCGTCGTCAGGACGTTCTCAGCCCGGTCCCATCAATGCAGTGGGCAGCCAGCTCACCAGTGGCGGGAATGCGGTGATCGCCGCCAGCACGGCGAGCAGGGCCAGCAGCATCGGCCACGACTCCCGGACGAAGTCGTCGACCGAAACCCGAAGTATGGAACACGTCGTGAACATCAGCGTGCCCACGGGCGGTGTCAGTCCGCCGATCGTGAGGTTGACCACCATTACCATGCCGAAATGCAGGGGGTCGATGCCCACTTTCACGATGGCCGGCACGAGAATCGGCGTCAGCAGGATCAGCGCGGCCGTCCCTTCGATCAGCATGCCGGCCAGCAGCAGGCCCGCGTTGATCATCAGCAGCAGCAGCCAGGGCCGGTCCGTGATCGAGATCAGGAATTCGGCGGCGCGCGCCGGAATTCGCTCCCATGACATGTAGAACCCGAATGCACTGGCCGCGCAGATGATCAGCATCACCGTCGCCGTGGCGATCACGGTCTCGTTGATGATGGTCGGGAAATCACGCCAGGACAGTTCGCGATGCCACAGCATGCCGATCGCCGTCGCGTAGAGCACCGTCATCGCGCCTGCCTCGGTAGGCGTGAAGATGCCATAACGAATGCCGATGATGATGAACGCAGCAATCGACAAGGCACCCAAGGCCTGAACGAAGGTCCGCGACAGTTCGGTCGTACCGATCCAGTGCGCGCGTTCCGGCGCATAACCGCGGCGCCTGGCAATGAATCGGACCGTGATCATCAACGCGGCGCACATCATCAACCCGGGAACGATGCCGCCGATGAAGAGCCGTCCGATCGACACATCGGCCAGGTATCCGTAGATGATCAGGCCGATGCCGGGCGGCAGGATCGGCGTGATGACCGACGACGCTGCTGAAATCGCTGCCGAGAATGCGGGTGAATAGCCGCGCTTGATCATCTCCGTTCCCAGCATCTTCGACTGCATCGCAGCGTCGGCATTCGCCGAGGCAGACAACCCGCCCATCAGCGCCGACAGGACGACATTCGCCTGCGCCAGCCCGCCGGCGAAGTGACCGACGAGTGCGTCCGCCAGCGCGAGCAGGCGCCGCGTGATACCGGCGTGATTCATGATCACCCCGGCGAAGATGAAGAATGGGATCGCCAGCAGCGGAAACGAATCGGTGGCCTGGGCCAGTTTCTGCACGAACATCTGCATCGGCAGGCCATCGGCACCCAGGAAATAGATCAAGGCGGCCATCGCCATCGCGAACGCCACCGGAATGTTCAATGCCAGCAGCGCGAACATCGCCAGAATCGGCACCCAGGTCATGGTCACCGGCGCAATCGCCCGAGCACTCGACTCGTATGGCCGATCAACATGCAAAGACTCGCCAGGAAGACCGGCGCATAGAAGATGGTCCTGGGCAGGCGCAGGACCGACGTCGGGTCCAGCCACGCTTGGACACAGAATTCGAGCGCAAGCCAGGCCAGCGCGGCGAGAAAAGCCAGGACGAGAGCGTCGGCGAACGATTCGAACGCTCGTCGGGAGGAGTCGGGCAGCCCGCGAACGAGCAGATCGATGCTCACGTGGCTGCCGTGCCTGAAACCGGCCGCCGCGCCGAAGAAGACCAGCCACGCGAACGCGATGCCGGCGATCTCGCCGGCCCAGGCGGCGGGCTGCGCCGTGACATAGCGGGTGATGACGCCCCAGCTGACCGCGGCCACCACGATCAGCAGCGCCACGCCGCTGACGCCTGCTTCGATTCGCGCGATGATTCGCCCTGCGGCACCGCTCACTGGCGCAGGATGGCGGTGACCTGATCATGCAGACCCGGCGACCACTTCGGGAAGGCGCCGTAGACAGCATTGGTCGCCTTCTGGAAGGCGGGTACATCGACATCGTCGACGAAGGTGACGCCGGCGGCCTTGAACTTGTCGACGTACTCCTGCTGCTTCTCCAGCGTGAGTCGTGTCATGAACTCGCCGGCCTTCGTGCCTTCCTCGAGCATGATCGTCTGCACGTCGGCAGGCAGCGAGTTGAAGAACTTGAGATTCATCGGCCACATGACGAACGCGGTGAAGTGACCCGTCATCGAGATCGTCTTGCGGGTCTCGTGCAATTTCGAACCCCACAACGAGCCCAGCGGCGCTTCCGCGGCCTGCACGACGTTCTGTTGCAGCGCGCTGTATACCTCCGACCACTGCACCGTCGTGGGCCGCGCGCCCATCGCCTTGAAGGTCTCGATCCACATCGTGTTCGGGGGAACCCGTACGGTGAGGCCGGCGGCATCGGCCGGCGACCGGATGGGGCGGTCGGCAATCATGTGGCGCTGGCCGAAGAACCCGTTGGCCATGATCAACTTGAAGCCGGCATCGGCGAGCTTCTTCTCGATCGATCGATACCAGTCGGACGCCAGCAGTTTCTGGTATTCGGCGGGGGTACGCACCAGATAGGGTCCGTTCAACACACCGATGTCGGGCACGAAATCGGATAGATAGCCGGGGTCGGTGATGTTCATCACGTTGGCGCCCTGACGAATCATTTCATTGACGTCCTTGCCGGGCCCGAGCTGCTCACCCGGAAACACCTGGATCTTGACCGAACCCTTGGTCCGCTCGCCGACGTTCCTGGCAAAGTGTTCGGCGGCCAGATGGGCGGGCTCGGTGGACGAGAGCGAATGAGCGAAGCGGATCGTCAGATCCTTTGCGAAGGCGGCGCCGGGCAGCGCAAGCCCGACCGCCAGGGCCGTAGCCAGTATTCTTTTCATGTCTTCTCCGTTTTATTCGTCGACCCGACGTTCGCGGTCGGGTTCGCAGGCATCCGCTCAGGCTGCGGGTCGTCCTGCCAGGGGATTGAGCCGCCCGCGGTTGGCGCCTTCGTAGAGTCGGCGCAACTGCCGATCGATGATCGCGCCGTGCTGGGCGACGGCCGACTCGTCCATGTCGGCGACCGGCGCCACTTCGTGGTCGAAATGACCGAAGTGATCGGCGCCGCGCACCAGCGTCGCGCTTTCGCGCGGTCCGCCGACCTGGTGAACATGGGTCGGGATGTAGCGGATCGCAAAGCCAATGCGCGGTTCGTTGCTGGTATTCGGCTGCGAGCCATGGAACAGCAGGACATGGTGCAGTGACATCTGGCCGGGTGAGAGCACCACGTCGACGATCGCCGATCGATCCACGTCGACCATGATCTCCTGGCCACGCGACAACAGGTTGTTCTGATCGAAACGATCTTCGTGCCGGACCTGTTCGTGATGGGTGCCGGGCACCACCTGCATGCAGCCCGAGACCGGCGTACTGGGCGACAGCGCGACCCAGGCGGTGACGACATCCGGCGACGACAGTCCCCAGTACGTCGCATCCTGGTGCCAGCTCACATAGCCGGGGTCGCCCGCCGGCTTGTCGAAGAACTGCGCACTCCAGCAGAGCAGGTCGTGCCCGAACAGGTCTTCGATCGGATCGAGGATTCGCGGATGACGGATCAGCTCGTCGAGGAAGGGGAAGAGCAGGTGCGGCTTCTGGTTGTTGCGGCCCTTGATCAGCGCAGAACGCGATTCGTACGCGCGCCGCAGCGCGTCGGTTTCATCCGCGTCGAGAACGGTCAATGGGCTGACGAAGCCGTCGCGACCAAACGCAGCCACCTGTTCGGCGCTCAGAACCTTGTTCAATTCCTGTCTCCAGACAATGGGATTCGCAGCGCAAAACAGAGACGCAGCGACCAGTCTTCTCGTGGCTTGCGAAGACCAGTGTCACATAGAAAATTGAAGCATGTCAATTTCGGCTCGCTCGACCACCGGCATCAAACAAGTCGTTCCGTCGGATGCCCCATCGGCACGCTCTGCCGAGAACACGGGCGTCGATCGGATCGCAACCTCAGCCGAGGCGGCGCTTCGACGCCTTGCGGTTCCCGGGCGCGACCGATCGCCTGGCGGGCCTCTTCAATGTCTTGAATGCCGTCTCGAGCGTGGCAACCTTGCCGGCCGCACTGGCATCATAACCGGGCAGGCGATCGACGGCAGCGTGATATTCGGCGCCGCGCAGCACCTCGAGCAGACGGGTCACACCGGGGGAATCGATGTTTCGTTCGTCACAGAGCAGGAAGTAGCGTTCCTGCTGAGCCGGCAGGAACTCGAGCTTGAACTCGCGCGCGGGCACCTCGACACCGAGTCCGGCATCGGCCATGCCACTGGCCACGAATGCGGCCACCGCGGCGTGAGTGAACTCGCATTGATCGTAGCCGCGGATCGCCGGTCCCTCGATGCCGCGACTGTGAAGGATCAGGTCGAGCAGATAGCGCGTGCCCGAGCCGGGCTGCCGGTTGATGAAGCGCACGTCCGGGCGCAGCAGGTCGCCCACGTCGTAGATGCCCTTGGGATTGCCGGGAGCCACCATTAGCCCCTGGCGGCGTGTCGCCAGTTCGATCACGCGATGCTTGCGCATGTCGAACCAGGGCCGGTAGTGCTCGACCGCGACATCCTCGAACTCCCCAAGTGGAATATGCAGGCCGGCCACTTCGCAAAGGCCGTTGCTCAGCGAGGAAAGCGCCTCGGCACTGTCGCAGTACTTGAGTTCGTGGGCGACTTCCGTGCGACCCATGATGTCGTGCAGGGCCTGAACCGCAAAGCCGTGACTGGCATGGATGCGCAGCCGTGCCG
>JBGSTN010000630.1:0-3210 GCA_041736455.1 Burkholderiaceae bacterium
GCGGCGAGTTCGGCGCGACGCTTCTCGGCCAGTTCGGCGGCGCGATCACGCTCCTGCTGCTCGGCAGCCAGGCGAGCCTGGCGAGCCTGCAGTTCCGCGGCCTGTCGTTCGAGCAATTGACGCTGACGGGCTTCTTCAGCCTCGCGCTGACGAACGATTTCAGGATCGATCGCCGGCGGCACTTCGACCGGCACCTCGATCTCGACAGTCGCCCCGTTTCCGCCGGCACCGGCCTCGGCCTCGCGCTTGACGAATACGCGCTTCTTGCGAACCTCGACCTGAATCGTGCGGGCCTTGCCCGAAGCGTCCGCCTGCTTGATCTCGGATGTCTGCTTGCGTGTAATCGTGATCTTCCGTTTGGGTTTGTCGTCGGCACCATGCGAACGACGCAGGGACTCCAGCAGACGCTCCTTGTCTATCGCACTCAAGTCGTCATCGACCGAACTCTTGTTGACGCCGGCCGCGCGCAGCTGCTCCAGCAGCACGTCGGCGGGCATGCGGAGTTCCGAGGCGAAAGTGGATACTTTGTTGCTGGTCATACCTTATGTCCTTGGGCAGGAAATCAGTTCATCGCTGATCGTTCACGCGTCTTCATTTTCGAACCAATGGGCGCGCGCCTTCATGATCAGCTCACTGGCGCGCTGCGCTTCCATGCCGGTGATTTCCACCAGCTCATCGACCGCGAGCTCGGCCAGGTCGTCGCGCGTGACGATCTTGCTGTCCGCCAGCTTGGCGGCGAGGTCACGATCCATTCCCTCCAGACCGAGCAGTGCCTCGTCCGTCGCGCCGATGCGCTCCTCGGTGGCGATGGCATCGGTCAGCAGCGTATTGCGCGCGCGGCTGCGCAATTCCTCGACGGTGTCCTCGTCGAAACCTTCGATCTCGAGCAATTCATTCACCGGCACGTAGGCGACCTCCTCGAGCGTGGTGAAACCCTCGTCGACCAGGATGCCCGCGACCTCTTCATCGACATCGAGCTTCTCGACGAACAGCTTGCGCATCTCGGCCCGTTCGGTTTCCGACTTCGCAGCCGATTCCTCGGCGGTCATGATGTTGATCTGCCAGCCGGTCAACTCGGACGCGAGTCGCACATTGCGCCCACCGGTGCCGATCGCCAGTGCCAGGTTGTCTTCATCGACCACCACATCCATCGACTGCTTCTCTTCGTCGACGACGATCGAGCTCACGTTCGCCGGCGCGAGAGCGCCGATCACGAATTGCGCCGGATCTTCCGACCACAGCACGATGTCGACGCGTTCACCGGCGAGTTCACCGGTCACCGCCTGCACGCGCGACCCGCGCACACCGACGCAGGTGCCTATCGGATCGATCCGTCGATCGTGCGACAGCACTGCGATCTTGGCACGGACACCCGCATCGCGCGCTGCCGCCTTGATCTCCAGCAGCCCCTGCTCGATCTCCGGTACCTCGATCGCGAACAGGTACTGGATGAACTCGGGCGCAGTCCGCGACACGAACAGCTGGGGACCACGGCCTTCACGATTGGTACGCGATACATAGGCCCGTACCCTATCGCCGGTGCGCAGGTTCTCTTTCGGGATCATCTGGTCGCGCGTCAGGCGCGCCTCGACCTTGCCCGATTCGATGATCGCGCCTTCGCGATCGACACGCTTGACCGTACCGGAAAGGATAGGGTCACCGCGCTGCAGGAAATCGTCGATGATCTGCTCGCGTTCGGCATCACGAATGCGCTGCAGGATGACCTGCTTGGCGGCCTGCGCGCCGATGCGTCCGAGTTCGACGGCTTCGAGTCCTTCCTCGACGAATTCCTCGAGCTGGGCTTCAGGCCGGATCTTGCGCGCCTCGGACAGGATGATCTGCAGATCATGGTCTTCGAGTTCGCCGTCCGGGACAACCTGCCAGCGTCGGAACGCCTCGTAGTCGCCGGTCTCACGATTGATGGCGACACGGACGTCGGAATCATCGACGAAGCGTTTCTTGGTCGCCGACGCGAGGGCGCTCTCGAGCGCCTCGAAAACGATCTCGCGCGCGACATTCTTCTCACGCGCGAGCGCATCGACCAGCAACAAGACTTCCCGGCTCATGCCTGCCTCCTGAATACGTACTTGGGCACCAGTCGCGCCCGATCGATCTCGTGCATAGAAAACACCATCTTCCGCGTCGCCTCGGCGCGTTCTGCGCCCTTGGTTGGCCGAGCCTTCGGACCAGCGCCGGATGCCGGTTCGTCGATCAGTTCGAGCCCGAACCGACCTTCCTCTTCAATCGTCAGGCGTCCCGTGTACCGCTTGCGGTTCTCGAACGACTCGCGCAGCCTGACGGTGACTTCCTCGCCGGCGAAACGCCTGAAGTCGGCGTCCGTCAGCAGCGGCCGGTCCATGCCTGGCGACGACACCTCCAGGCGCTCGTAGTCGACATTCTCGACCAGCAGGACATGACTGAGCTGATGACTGACCCGCTCGCAATCTTCAACGACGATCTGACGCCCTTCGTCGGCACGCGAAACACCATCCCATGGATGATCGATGTAGACACGCAGCAACCCCGATGCGGCGAATTCCACATCCACCACCTCGAGCCCCAGGGCACTGACTGTCTGTTCGATCAAATCCCGGATCCGTTGCACGTTGCCATCCGCCGTTCGTCACCACTCAGCGCGGCCGCCGGTCGAGATCGCTCGCAGTTCGCCAGTCCAAGCACCACTTCCGCTTCCTGACTCGCTGCCTGCCTTCCCGATGCGACAACCACTGCTCGAGGCCGCCTCGATCTGCAAAAAAAAAATGGGCCTGCGAGCCCATTACCTGTGTGAATCCGTTTGCAGACTCGGGGCCCGGGTCGCCGGGCCTGTGAATCAGGTCAGCGACAAGTGGCCATTAATCTCACCTGAATATCTCACCTGTTTCAGCCCTTCCATGGCAGCCTGTCACCAACGCGTCGCTGTCGATGGCAAGGCTGCGGCTCGGATCCGTCGTGCCTGCAATGCGCCTGCAGATCCTGGCTTCCGACCGGTATCCGGGCCCGTCGCCAGTGTTCGGAAACTGCCGACATTGCAGTTCACTGATTCTGCAATTTACCGATTCTGCAACTTACCGATCCGGCATTTTACCGATCACCGCACTTCAAATTCAAGCTAGCCTTTGAGTATAGCGCGGTTATCCTGATTCGACCACTGTGTCAGGCGGGCTGACCACCTCCGTTGCCGCCACGGCCGCCGCGTCCGCGCTTGCCGCC
>JBGSTN010000644.1:0-6275 GCA_041736455.1 Burkholderiaceae bacterium
CGACCAGCGAGCGTCGCCGTGTCGGCCGCGGCATCGGCTCCGGCCTGGGCAAGACGGCTGGCCGTGGTCACAAAGGCCAGAAGTCGCGCGCGGGTGGCTTTCACAAGGTTGGCTTCGAGGGCGGTCAGATGCCCATGCATCGGCGGCTGCCCAAGCGGGGCTTCACGTCGCGCACGGCCAACGACACCGCGGAGATCCGGCTGTCGGACCTGCAGCGGCTCGACGTGGCCGAGATCGATCTGATGGTGCTGAAGTCCGCCCGGCTCGCTCCGCAGATCTCGAAAGGCGCGAAGGTGATCCTGTCCGGTTCGATCGAGCGCGCCGTGACGCTCAAGGGCATTGCGGTCACCAAAGGCGCGCGTGCCGCAATCGAAGCTGCTGGTGGATCCGTGACCGGACTGCCAGAGGCTGAATCACAACCCGCTGCTTAAACGGAACACCCTCACGTGGCAACTTCCCAATCGGCTCTCGCAACGGCAAGGAAATCGGGCGATCTGCAAAAGCGCCTGCTTTTCCTGCTGATGGCGTTGATCGTCTATCGGGTCGGAACGCATATACCTGTCCCGGGTATCGATCCCGATCAGCTCGCTTCGCTGTTCCAGAGTCAGCAAGGTGGCATCCTGGGCATGTTCAACATGTTCTCGGGCGGTGCGCTGTCGCGATTCTCGGTGTTCGCCCTCGGCATCATGCCGTACATCTCTGCATCGATCATCATGCAGTTGTTGACGGTCGTCGTTCCCCAACTCGAGGCGCTCAAGAAAGAGGGCGAGTCGGGTCGACGCGTCATCACCAAGTACACGCGGTATTTCACGCTTGCACTGGCGACGTTCCAGGCCATCGGCATATCGATCGCCCTGGAGTCGCAACCGAACCTGGTGATCGATCCTGGTGTCGTCTTCCGCGCGACCAGTGCGATTTCCCTCGTGACCGGCACGATGTTCCTGATGTGGCTCGGTGAGCAGATCACCGAGCGCGGCCTGGGCAACGGCATATCGATCCTGATATTCGCTGGTATCGTGGCGGGTCTGCCACAAGCGATCGGTGGCATGGGCGAACTGATCAGCAACGGTTCGATGAGCATTCTGGTCGGATTGATCATCATCGCGCTGGTCATCCTCGTGACGGCGGTGGTCGTGTTCGTCGAGCGCGGACAGCGCAAGATCACGGTCAATTACGCCAAGCGACAGGTGGGCAATCGGGTCTACGGCGGACAGAGTTCGCATCTGCCGCTCAAGCTCAACATGGCTGGCGTGATTCCGCCCATTTTCGCGTCGTCGATCATCCTGTTTCCGGCCACGATCGCCCAGTGGTTCACGGCCGGGGAATCCAACAGCGTGTTCCTGAACACGTTCCGCGATTTCGCCGCGACCCTGTCGCCCGGTCAGCCGGTCTACATCATGGTTTATGCGGCCGCGATCATCTTCTTCTGCTTCTTCTATACGGCACTTGTGTTCAACAGTCGTGAGACGGCCGACAACCTGAAGAAGAGTGGTGCATTCCTGCCCGGGATACGGCCAGGCGAGCAGACGGCCAAGTACATCGACAAGATCCTGATGCGCCTGACGATGGTCGGTGCGATCTACATCACGCTGGTCTGTCTCCTTCCCGAGTTTCTAGTGCTGGAGTGGAACGTGCCGTTCTATTTCGGCGGTACGTCGCTGTTGATCATCGTGGTGGTCACCATGGATTTCATGGCGCAGGTCCAGGCATACATGATGTCCCACCAATACGAGCCGTTGCTGCGCAAATCCGGCGCGAAAGGCCTTTGAGCGCGACGAAGACGATATGGCAAAAGACGACGTAATCCAGATGCAGGGGGAGGTTCTAGAGAACCTGCCGAATGCGACATTCAGGGTCAAGCTCGAGAACGGCCACGTGGTACTCGGGCACATATCCGGCAAGATGCGTATGCATTACATCCGGATCCTGCCGGGCGACAAGGTGACGGTCGAGCTCACACCCTACGACCTGTCGCGCGGTCGAATCGTTTTCAGAGCCCGCTGATGCGGGTGGTACCGCGCGAGGGTCGCGTGGTCACAGGCGTGCAGTTGCTAAAGGTGCATTTGCAGCCGTTCATTTGATTAGTCGAGGTTCATCGTGAAAGTCATGGCATCGGTCAAGAAAATCTGCCGCAACTGCAAGATCATTCGTCGCAAAGGAGTGGTCCGGGTGATTTGCACGGATCCGCGTCACAAGCAGCGCCAGGGCTGAGGCGCCACGACGGCGCACAGTCGAGTTTCATTTTCAGCGATCCAAAGATCCAGAGGTCCAGAGGGCACACATGGCACGAATTGCCGGCATCAACATTCCCGACCGTCAGCACACCGAAATCGGCCTGACGGCGATCTATGGCATCGGCCGTACATTGGCGCGTCGTATCTGCGCCGAGGCAGGTGTCGAGACCACCAAGAAGATCAAGGATCTGAACGACGCCGAACTCGAGCGCATCAGAGAACAGATCACGCGCTATCAGGTCGAGGGCGATCTTCGCCGCGAGGTTTCGATGTCGATCAAGCGGCTGATGGACCTCGGCTGCTATCGCGGCCTGCGCCATCGTCGCGGCCTGCCTGTCCGCGGTCAACGTACCCGTACGAATGCCCGCACGCGCAAGGGCCCGCGCAAAGCCGGCATCGCACTCAAGAAATAACCGGAGATCTCGTCCATGGCAAGAAATCAGCAACAGGGTTCGGGTCAACGAGTCCGGCGCAAGGTCAAGAAGAACGTCTCGGACGGCATTGCGCACGTTCACGCCTCGTTCAACAACACGATCATCACCATCACCGACCGTCAGGGCAACGCACTGGCGTGGGCTTCTTCCGGTGGCGCCGGTTTCAAGGGCTCGCGCAAGTCCACCCCGTTCGCAGCGCAGGTTGCTGCCGAAGCGGCAGGACGCACGGCCCAGGAATGCGGCATCAAGAATCTCGAAGTGCAGATTCGAGGGCCCGGTCCGGGTCGCGAAAGCTCGGTCCGAGCGCTCAATGCATTGGGCATCAAGATCCTGTCGATCTCCGATGTCACACCGATTCCTCACAACGGTTGCCGTCCGCCGAAGCGTCGCCGGATCTGAGCGATCGAATCATGCGACGCGGCAGTCACCGCGCCGTGTCGTGCTAGAGGCGGGTTTCGTCGCTTCACGAAACTGAAAAGACCAGCCTCCCTACGAATGACGGTGCGCGCCGCAGGCACTCAGCAGGACGCACCGGATCACATCGACATCCTGTCCGGTCGATGATCGAAATTTGAGTCGCTCGCAGACCGATCGGTTTCGAGCGCGTATCGCGGGAGTGGCATTGGCTCCCGGGCGACGAGCCGAACGCCGATGTCGACAAGCCCACCGTCCGTCGCCATCTCATCTGTGAGTGGCTCCCGAAAAGTACGGACTGTCCGCGGGAAACCGCGTAAAGCAATAAAGGAACCTACGTGGCAAGATATACAGGACCCAAGGCGAAGCTCTCTCGCCGGGAAGGTACGGATCTTTTTCTCAAGAGCGCGCGCCGGCCGCTGGACGGCAAGGCTAAGGAGTCCAAGCCGGGCCAGCACGGTCGGATCTCCGGAATGCGCATGTCCGACTACGGTCGGCAACTGCGCGAGAAACAGAAGGTCAAGCGCATCTATGGCGTCCTGGAGCGTCAGTTTCGTCGTTACTTCGCCGAGGCGGTCCGCCGCAAGGGCAATACCGGCGATCTGCTGCTCCAGTTGCTCGAATGCCGCCTGGACAATGTCGTGTACCGGATGGGCTTCGGTTCGACGCGTGCAGAAGCGCGTCAGCTCGTCAGTCACAAGTCGATCACGGTCAATGGCGCTGTCCTGAACATTCCGTCGGCGGTCGTCAAGCCGACCGATGTCATTGCCGTTCGCGAGAAGTGCCGCAAACAGCATCGCATCGTCGATGCGCTCAATCTCGCGGAACAGATCGGCATCGCCAGTTGGGTGTCGGTGGACAAGAACAAGATGGAAGGCACATTCAAGGCCATTCCCGATCGCAGCGATCTAGCGGGTGACATCAACGAAAGTCTGATCGTCGAGCTGTACTCGCGCTAAACAGTAACAACAGAGGAATTGTCAATGCAGACTGCCATGCTGAAGCCACGCATCGTCGAGGTCGAGCAGATCGCCGGTTCGCACGCACGAGTCGTGATGGAGCCGTTCGAACGCGGCTACGGTCACACGCTCGGAAATGCGCTGCGCCGCGTTCTGTTGTCGTCGATGGTCGGCTACGCGCCCACCGAGGTGCAGATCTCGGGTGTGGTCCATGAATATTCCACGATCGATGGCGTGCGGGAGGACATGGTCGACCTTCTGCTCAATCTCAAAGGCGTCGTATTCAAGCTGCATAACCGCGACGAGGTCTACCTCACCCTGCGCAAGGAAACACCCGGTCCCGTCACTGCGGCCGATATCGATCTGCCCCATGACGTCGAGGTGATCAACGGCGGGCATGTGATCGCGACGCTTACCGAAGGCGGCAAGCTCGACATGTCGATCAAGGTGGAACGGGGGCGCGGTTATGTTCCCGGGACGCTGCGTGATGCGATGGAGAGCAAGACCATCGGTCGCGTCGTGCTCGATGCCTCGTTCTCGCCGGTTCGTCGGGTCAGCTATACCGTCGAGAGTGCCCGCGTCGAACAACGGACCGACCTGGACCGACTCGTCGTCGATATCGAAACCAATGGCGTCATTGCGCCGGAGGAAGCGGTCAGGCAATCGGCACGCATCCTCGTCGAACAGCTGTCGGTATTCGCCGCCCTGGAAGGGGGGGTCGAACCGATCATCGAACCGACGATGGGCCGCGGTCCGCAGGTCGATCCCATCTTGATGCGTCCGGTCGACGATCTGGAGCTCACTGTTCGTTCGGCCAATTGCCTCAAGGCCGAGAACATCTATTACATCGGTGATCTCATTCAGCGCACCGAGAATGAACTGTTGAAAACGCCGAATCTGGGGCGAAAGTCTCTCAACGAAATCAAGGAAGTGCTCGCTTCGCGCGGCCTCACGCTTGGTATGCGTCTCGAGAACTGGCCGCCGGTCGGGCTCGAGCGACCCTGAGAAAATAGGTAGACAACCATGCGTCACCGTCACGGACTTCGTAAACTCAATCGCACCAGCGCCCACCGCCAGGCGATGTTGCGCAATCTCTGCAATGCGCTGATCAAGCACGAGCAGATCAAGACCACATTGCCCAAGGCCAAGGAATTGCGCCGGGTCGTCGAGCCCTTGATCACGCTTGGCAAGAAGCCGAGCCTGGCCAATCGTCGCCTGGCCTTCGATCGACTTCGCGATCGGGACATGGTCGTCAAGATCTTTGACGAGCTCGGTCCGCGTTATGCCAGCCGGCCGGGTGGTTATCTGCGAATCTTGAAATTCGGTTTTCGGTTGGGCGACAATGCGCCGATGGCGCTGGTCGAATTGATGGATCGTCCGGCTGACGACGACGTCGCTGCGACGGCGTAGCGGCAGACCGGGAAGTCGTGTCGAAAGCGCGGGTGCTATCGGATCCGCATATTCACCGCTCGATGGCCCGTCGACGGCAATTCGCCGACTTGGCGGATCGCTGGCCGTTGCATGCGGGGAATCAGCGGCGACGATGATTCGGAAAAGCGGTGACCGGATCTGATCATCGTCGAATCGACCAGCGGTAATCGTGACAAGCACGCCTTCGTGGCGTGCTTTTTTCTTGCGGCCGCGAGTTTGGAACCCTGTGGGTTTCAGGAAAAGTAAATGCTAACTTATCCAGCGCCGATCTTCCGTTCCACGAAATTGCGAGCCCTCGACCATGTCGAGATTCGCTGCCGGAAGTTCCGGGTCTCGAATCCGTGCAGTCGACCGTCTGAGATCAGTCGTGTGTCAGCGATTTGGTGGTGAACAGATAGTCCTTGAGTTTCGACGAGAACGTTTCGTCACGTCGACGGATCCATTCGAGCACCATCGCCGCATGTTCCTTCTCCTCGTCGCGATTGTGGACGAGGATGCCCTTCAACTCCGGGTCCTTGCATGCATCGACACGCTGGTTGTACCAGTCGACCGCTTCCAGTTCTTCCATCAGCGAGACGATCGCCCGATGCATGTCGCGTGTCTCGTCACTGAGTTCGGTGATGGGCTCGTGGTAACCCTCGTTGGACATCGATGACTCCTTCCTTCATGTCAGTGGGCAGTTCGCATTCGATGCCGCCGGCAAGCTTGCTGCAGGCGGCGTCGCGATGAGACCTGGTTCGGTTCGCGGTCGGTGCGGCAACCGGTGGCGACGTGAGCAAGCACCGGTCCCGTCGACCTGGGCC